>NZ_JBAWTG010000009.1:0-109660 GCF_037106235.1 Methylobacterium nigriterrae
GCCGCCCGAGACCGGCGCGTCGAGGTAGTCGCAGCCGAGCGCCGCGATGCGGCGGGCGAAGTCCTTGGTGGCGATGGGCGAGATCGAGCTCATGTCGATGACGAGCTTGCCGGGCCTCAGCCCCTGCGCGACGCCGTCCTCGCCGAACAGCACGTCCTCCACTTGCGGCGTGTCGGGCAGCATGGTGATGACCACGTCGGCCTGCTCGGCCACGCTCCGGGCACTGTCGCAGGGCCGCCCGCCGGCCGCGACCAGCTCGGCCGGCACCGGCTTCGAGCCGCCCTTGAGGACGAGGCCGTGCCCGGCCTTGATCAGGTGCTCCGCCATGGGCCGGCCCATGATGCCGAGCCCGATGAATCCGATATTCATGCGTATCGCTCCTTGTCGCCGTGGGCAGATCAGACGCCGGCCTTGAACCGGGCGGCGAGCGCCTCGGAGGTACGTGCGAGCAGGCCCATGTCGGAGCCGACCGCCGTGAAGCGGGTACCGGCCGCGATGTAGCGGTGTGCCAGTTCCTCGTTGGCCGTGAGGACCCCCGCGGCCTTGCCGCAGGCGCGGATCCGCCCGATGGCTTCCTCGATGACCGTCACCACGTCGGGATGGTTCTGCTGGCCGAGATAGCCGAGGCTCGTCGAGAGGTCGCCGGGCCCGATGAAGACCCCGTCGACGCCCTCGACGCCGGCAATCTCCTCCAGGTTGTCGAGCGCGCGACGCGATTCGATCTGCACCGCCACGAAGATCTCGGCCTCGCAGCGGGCATGATAGTCCGGGATGCGGCCGAAACGGGCGGCGCGCGGCGCCTGCGAGAAGCCGCGCACGCCCCGCGGCGCGTAGCGGGTCGCCGCCACCGCCCGGCGGGCCTGATCGGCATCGTCGATGTTCGGGATCATCAGAGACTGCGCGCCGGTGTCGAGGATGCGCTTGATTGTGATCGCCTCGTCGCTCGGCACCCGCACCATCGCACTGGCGCTACCCTCGCCCATGGCCTGCAACTGGCCGTAGATGTCGCGCAGGTCGTTGGCCGAGTGCTCCATGTCGAGGAGCAGCCAGTCGAAGCCCGAGCCGGCCACGATCTCGGTGGAGATGGGGCTGGCGAGGCTGCACCAGAGGCCGATCTGCTGGCGGCCGTCGCGCAGCGCCGCCTTGAAGTGGTTCTTCAGGATGTCCATCGGAGGTTCTCCAAAGAGCAGGAATGAGGATCAGCGCACCAGGCAGGGGCGCTTGTTGTCGAAGCTCCAGCCCGGAACGAGGAACTGCATCGCCGCCGCGTCGTCGCGGGCACCGAGTCCGTGCTCGCGGTAGAGAGCGTGCGCCGCCTCGACCTCGGCCCAGTCGAGCTCGATGCCGAGGCCCGGGCGCTCCGGCACCCGCACCAGCCCGCCTCGGATCTGCAGGGGCTCGCGGGTCAGCCGCTGGCCGTCCTGCCAGATCCAGTGCGTGTCGATCGCGGTGACGCGCCCCGGGGCGGCCGCCGCGACGTGGGTGAACATCGCGAGCGACACGTCGAAATGGTTGTTCGAGTGCGAGCCCCAGGTCAGACCATGGTCGCGGCAGAGCTGGGCGACCCGCACCGAGCCGGCCATCGTCCAGAAATGCGGATCGGCGAGCGGGATGTCGACGGCGCCGAGCTGGATCGCGTGGTTCATCTGCCGCCAGTCGGTGGCGATCATGTTGGTGGCAGTGGGCAGGCCCGTGGCTCGGCGGAACTCGGCCATGATCTCGCGGCCCGAGAAGCCATCCTCGGCGCCGCACGGATCCTCCGCGTAGGCGAGCACGTCGCCGCGCCCCTTGCAGAGACGGACCGCCTCCTGAAGCGACCATGCCCCGTTGGGGTCGAGGGTGACGCGGGCTTGCGGGAAGCGCTCGTGGATGGCCGTCGCTGCGGCGATCTCCTCCTCGCCCGCGAGCACGCCGCCCTTCAGCTTGAAATCGTTGAAGCCGTAAGCCTCGTGAGCCGCTTCCGCGAGCCGCGCGACGGCCTGCGGCGTCAGCGCCTCCTCGTCGCGGAACCGAAACCAGCCGTCGCGCGCCTGCGGTTCGCGGTAGGGCAGGTCCGTGCGGCGGCGGTCGCCGAGGTAGAACAGGTAGCCCAGCATCTCGACGGCATCGCGCTGCTGGCCTTCGCCGAGCAGCGCGGCCGCCGGAACCTCGAGGAACTGCCCGAGCAGGTCGAGGAAGGCGGCTTCCACCGCCGTGACCGCGTGGATCGTGACGCGCAGGTCGAAGGTCTGAAGGCCGCGCCCGCCGGCATCCCGGTCGGCGAAGCGGGTGCGCATCGCGTTGAGCACGCCATTCCAGGCGCCGAGCGGCTTGCCGAGGACGAGGTCGCGGGCATCCTCCAGGGTCTGGCGGATCCGCTCGCCGCCCGGCACCTCGCCCAAGCCCATGGCACCGGTCGAGTCGGTGAGCACGACGAGATTGCGGGTGAAGAAGGGACCGTGCGCGCCGCTGAGGTTCAGGAGCATGCTGTCTCGGCCGGCGACCGGGACGACCTTCATGTCGGTGATGGCGGGCGTGCCGGACGGGCCGTGCGTGGCGGGGCGGAGGGTTTCCGTGAGCATCGGCGTTCTCCCAATGAGAGTGCGGCGTCTCCCGCGCCGCGTTGCCCCCGTTCTACGTGGTCGGTTCGATGCCCGTCCAAGCTAAAGGATGGATCAATCAATGCCGCTCCGGCATCGATCAAGTCAGGGCGTAGCCATATCCCGCACGACGGCGCGCAGGCGCTCGAGGAGCGGATCGTCCTGATCGCGCCGCCAGGCCAGGTAGAGTTCAGCCGGGCGGGGTTCCGGCAGAACCAGCGGCCTGAAGACCACAGCCTCGAAGCGGAGATGCTCGGCCGCCGCCGGGACGAGAGCGAGCCCGAGACCGGCGCGGACCAGCGCCAGCATCGAGTGGATCTGCGTGAGCTGCTGCCGGATGCTCGGTTGCACGCCCGCTTCGGCGAAAAGGGTCACGACGAGGTCGTGGAAATAGTGCGCCTCGTGGGGGGCGTAGGCGATGAAGGGCTCGCCTTCAAACTCGGCCAGCGTGAGTTGCTCCCGCTCGGCGAGGCGGTGATCCGCCGACAACGCCGCCACCAGCGGCTCGGCGAGCGCGCGCGCTGCGGCGAGCTCCGGGTGAGCCACCGGCGGGCGGATCAGGCCAGCGTCGATCTGGCCCGAGAGCAATCCCTCGACCTGCTCCTTGGTCACCATCTCGCGCAGCGACAGCATCACGTCGGGCAACGCCTCCCGGCACGCCGTGACGAGGCGGGGCAGGAAGTCGTAAGCCGAGGCCGCGGTGAAGCCGAGCTTCAATACGCCGGAGCGTCC
Organism: Methylobacterium nigriterrae; assembly: GCF_037106235.1. Classification (NCBI taxonomy): domain Bacteria; kingdom Pseudomonadati; phylum Pseudomonadota; class Alphaproteobacteria; order Hyphomicrobiales; family Methylobacteriaceae; genus Methylobacterium; species Methylobacterium nigriterrae. The sequence goes on from NZ_JBAWTG010000009.1 coordinate 3,312, forward strand.
GGCCGCGACCTGCCGGGTCACGTGCGTCGCCGTCTCGGCGAGGCGCAGGATGTGCCGTGCCTCCGGCAGGAAGCTGCGGCCAGCCGCTGTGAGCCGCACCGAGCGGCTCGTGCGGTCGAGCAGCTGCACGTCGAGGACGCGTTCCAGGACCTGGATCTGCCGCGACAGCGGCGGCTGGGTCATGTTGAGGCGGGCCGCCGCACGCCCGAAATGAAGCTCCTCCGCCACGGCGACGAAGCAGCGAAGTTGGCTGAAATCGAGCATCGGCCATCCCGTGAACGCCGGCGGCCGCGGGACGAGCCGCGGCCGCGATGAGCGATGCCGGATGAGAGGCGAAATCTGCGGCTCAGCGCAACTCGACCCGGCGGATCTCGCCGACGATGACGAGGTAGCAGAGCACGGCCACCAGGGCGTTCAACCCGACGAAGACGAGAGCGCCGTTGAACGAGCCCGTCTGCTGGACGATGTAGCCGATCACGATCGGCGTGGTGATGCCGGCCGTGTTGCCGAAGGTGTTGAACAACCCGCCCGAGAGGCCGCCGGTGTCTCGCGGCGACGTGTCGGACACCACCGCCCAGCCCAGCGCACCGATGCCCTTGCCGAAGAAAGCGAGCGCCATCAGCCCGACCACCAGCGCGTCGGCCTGCACGTAGTTGCAGCCGATGATGCTCATGGAGAGCAGCATGCCGCAAACGATCGGGATCTTGCGCGCCGCGGTCAGCGAGTATCCGCGCTTGAGGAGAAGATCGGAGAGGTAGCCGCCGAGGATGCCGCCCACGAAGCCGCAGAGGGCCGGGAGCACGGCAGCAAAGCCCGCCTGCAGGATCGAGAGGCCACGCTCCTTGACGAGGTAGACCGGGAACCAGGTGAGGAAGAAGTAGGTCAGCGTCGTGATGCAGTACTGGCCGATGTAGATCCCGAGCAGCATGCGGTTGGAGAGCAACTGCGCGATGGTCCGGCCCGCCGCCGATTGCTGCGCCGTCCCCTGGCCGTCCATGTCGAGCAGAGCGCCGCCGGCCTCGATGTAGTCGCGCTCGGCCTGGTTCACCGACGGGTGGTCCTTCGGCCCGTAGACGACCTGCGTCCACAGGAGCGAGAAGGCGATGCCGAGCGCCCCCATCAGCGTGAAGACGTGGTGCCAGCCGAAATGGTGCACCACCCAGCCCATCAGCGGCGTGAACAGCACCGTGGCGAAGTACTGCGACGCGTTGAAGAAGGCTGAGGCGGTGCCCCGCTCGCTCGTCGGGAACCACGCCGCCGTGATGCGGGCGTTGGCCGGAAAGACGGGCGCCTCCGCGAGGCCGACACAGAGCCGCAGCGTGAACAGGACCGCCACGGCCGTGAAGCCGGCGAAGAAGCCGACCATGCCCTGCAGCAGCGTGAAGGCGGACCACAGGAAGATCGAGCCGGCATAGACCCACTTCGCGCCGAAGCGGTCGAGGAGCCAGCCGCCCGGCAATTGAGCGATCACGTAGGACCACGCGAAGGCTGAGAAGACGTAGCCCATCGCCACGGCGTCGAGGCCGAGATCCTTGGACAGCGCGGGACCGGCGATGGAGAGCGTCGCGCGGTCGGCGTAGTTGATGGTCGTCGCGATGAACAGCATCGTGACGATGAGGAGCCGCACGCGGCTTCTCCTCGCCGCGGTCATGGCCAGACCGGCGCTCATGGGCGTTCTCCCTCGCGTAGACCGCCCGGCTCCTGCCGTGGCGGGCGTCGGCCATTCTCTCGGATCCCTCTCGAGACCCACTGGCGGCCATAGGCTGGGTTTAACTTAGGTGCGCCTCGGGGCGCGGGTCCAACTCAAAGCCTGGATTGATTGATGCCGAACGTGCATCGATCCGTCCTGCTCAACGCGCCTTCAATCCCGGAGCGGAATTGGCTCCAGCCAACCAGCACCCACGACAGCTCTCGGCCTCGAAAGCGGATCAGCTCTTCGCGCATTGCTGGCGTTATCGAATCTCCCCGAACGCGGCCGTCTCCCGCGTCCAGGCGGCGGCCTGCTCGCTCATGCTCACGCCGAGACCCGGCCGGGTCGGGACGATCATGCGGCCGTCCTTCACGGCGAGCCGCTCGTTGAAGAGGGGTTCGAGCCACTCGAAATGCTCGACCCAGGGCTCACGCTGCATCGCCGCGGCCAGATGGATGTGGAGCTCCATCGAGAAATGCGGCGCGATCGTCAGGCCTGCAAACTCTGCGAGCGTCGCGACCTTGAGGAATGGCGTGATGCCGCCGACCCGGGGCGCATCCGGCATCAGGAAGTCCGCTCCGTTCTGGCGGATGAAATCCCAGTGCTCCGAGACGCTCGTCAGCATCTCGCCGGTGGCGATCGGCGTGTCGAGTTGCGCGGCCAGCGCGGCGTGGCCGGCGGCGTCGTAGCAGTCGAGCGGCTCCTCGATCCAGATCAGGTTGAACTGCTCGAAGATGCGGCCCATCCGCTGCGCGGTCGGCCGATCCCACTGCTGGTTGGCATCGACCATCAGCGGGAAGGCGTCGCCGAGATGCTCCCGCACAGCGGACACGCGCTTGACGTCCAGCGCCCAATCCGGCTGCCCGACCTTGAGCTTGATGCCGCCGATCCCCTTCTCGCGCGAGCGCGTCGTGTTGACGAGGACCTCGTCCAGGGGCGTGTGCAGGAAGCCGCCGGAGGTGTTGTAGCAGCGCACCGAGTCGCGCTGCGCACCCAGCAGCTTGGCGAGCGACAGGCCCGCCCGCTTCGCCTTGAGATCCCACAGGGCCACGTCGAAGGCGCCGATGGCCTGGACGGCGAGGCCGCTGCGGCCGACCGAGGCGCCCGCCCAGGCAAGCTTGTCCCAGGCCTTGGCGATGTCGTTCGGGTCCTCTCCGAGCAGAGCAGGCGCGATTTCCTTGGCGTGGGCGAACTGCCCCGGTCCGCCTGCCCGCTTGGAGTAGCTGAAGCCGAGGCCGCGATGCCCCTCGCTCGTCTCGATCTCGCAGAAGAGGATCGCGATCTCGGTCATCGGCTTCTGGCGCCCGGTCAGCACCTTCGCATCGCTGATCGGGTTCTTCAGCGGAAGATAGACGGAGTGCAGTTTGATCCCGGTGACAGTCTCTTGAGCGTCGGCCATCGCTTCCTCCCTGGTCCTAGGTTCGTTGGATTGGGCGTTGCGTTGAGGGGATGGGCTCAGCTGCGAGCATGGCCGATGGCAGCGGGCAGAGCCGCTCCGGCCGGCGCCTCGCGGCTCGCGCCGTCCTCACTCAGTTCAAGGCGCTTCAGGGGGCCGACGATGACGAGGTAGGAGAAGGCCCCGAGCAGCGCGAGGACGCCGATATAGACGAGGGCGAGATCGAACGAGCCCATCTCCTTGACGATGATGCCGATGGCGAGCGGCGTGGCGATGCTGGCGAGGTTGCCGCACAGGTTAAAGATGCCGCCGCTGATCCCCATGATCTGCTTCGGCGACACGTCGCCGACGATGCACCAGCCGAGGTTGCCGATCCCCTTGGCGAAGAAGGCAAGGCTCATCACCACGATCACGACGACGTCGGACTGCACGTAGTTCGCTAGAACGATGGTGCTCGAGAACATGAGGCCGCTGATGATCGGCAGCTTGCGCGCCAAGGTCAGACTGTAGCCGCGCCGCAGCATCCAGTCCGACCAGAGCCCACCGGTCAGGCTGCCGAGGAACCCGCAGATCGCCGGGATCGCAGCCACCACGCCGACCTGGAGGATCGACATGCCCCGCGCCTCGAGCAGGTAGGTCGGGAACCAGGTCAGGAAGAACCACGTGATGGTCGTCAGGCAGAACTGGCCGATGTAGATGCCGATCATCATCCGGTTGCTGATGAGCGCCCTGACCTGCGCCCAGCGGATGGTGGCTCGCTTCTCGCCCATGTCCGGCATGCCGCCACCGGCCTCGATGTAGTCGAGTTCGGCTTGGTTCACGCCCTTGTGGTGGCGCGGCTCATGGACATAGACGAGCCAGAACACGCCGAGGATCAGGCCGATCCCGCCGGCCCAGTAGAAGATCGCGTGCCAGCTGAAGCTGTGCAGAGTCCAGGTCATCACGGGCGTGAACACCGCAAGCGCGAAATACTGGGCGGACTGGAAGATCGAGGTCGCGAAGGCCCGCTCCTGGTTCGGGAACCACATCACGGTCAGGCGGCTGTTGGCCGGGAATGCCGGGGATTCCGCGATGCCCATCAGGAAGCGCAGGGCGAAGAGCGCGAAGAAGGTGAACGAGACGAGGTGGACGAATCCCTGCATCACCGTGAAGGCCGACCACAAGATCAGACCGATGCCGTAGACGAGCCGCGCCCCGTACTTGTCGAGCACCCAGCCGCCGGGGATCTGCATGGCGGTGTAGGCCCAGCCGAACGCTGAGAAGGCCAGCCCCATCGTGACCGCATCGAAGCCGAACTCCGCCTTCATCGCCGAGGCTGCGACCGAGAGCGTCGCGCGGTCGACATAGTTGAACGTCGTTGCAATGAAGATCAGAACTAGTATGACGTACCTGGCGTTGGTCTTGCGCAGGGCGTTCTGCACCTGAGGCATGGCGTTCCTCCTGAGTTCGGTCGAGCGGCGGCGCGACGAAGATCTGCTTTGATGTTCGTCCGACAATTATCTTGTTTCTGTAGTCAGCCACCCGCCGGGCACGTCCCGATCTTTTGGAGCTGCTGATTAAGATTGCGCTCAGGTCACCGGCGCTGGGTTGAAGAGTGTCAGGTCGTTGAACAGGCCCCAGCGATCCGACCAGGGCTGCTTGCGGCCGCTGGCGACATCGAGGATCAGGTGGAACAGTTCCCAGCCCATCTCCTCGATGGTCATCTCGCCAGTGGCGATCCGCCCGGCATCGAGGTCGATCAGGTCCGACCAGCGCTCGGCAAGCTCAGTGCGGGTTGCAACCTTGATGACCGGGGCCTGGGCCAGACCGTAGGGCGTGCCGCGCCCGGTCGAGAACACCTGAAGGGTGATGCCGGAGGCGAGTTGCAATGTGCCGCAGACGAAGTCGCTCGCGGGCGTCGCGGCGAAGATGAGCCCCTTCTCGCGCACCCGCTCGCCCGGCGCCAGCACCCCGTTGATGGCGCTCGCGCCGGACTTCGCGACGGACCCGAGCGCCTTCTCGACGATGTTGTTGAGGCCGCCCTTCTTGTTGCCGGGCGACGGGTTCGCCCGCCGGTCGGCCCCGCCCTTGGCGAGGTAATCATCATACCAGGCCATCTCGCGGATGAGCGCCCGCGCAACCTCCGGGGTCGCAGCCCGCGGGGTCAGCAGGTGGATCGCGTCCCGCACCTCGGTGACCTCGGAGAACAGCACCGTAGCCCCGCAGCGCACCAGAAGGTCGGCGGCAAAGCCCAGGGCGGGATTGGCGGTCACGCCCGAGAAGGCGTCGCTTCCGCCGCATTGCAGGCCGACGACCAGATCCGAGGCCGGGCAGGTCTCGCGTGTGCGCCGATTGAGAACCTCGAGGCGCGCCTCGGCCATCGACATGATGCTGTCGATCATCATGCCGAAGCCCTGATGGCGCTCGTCCTGGAGGCGCACCACCCCCTCCTTGCCATCCGGCAGCAGGCGCTCGGAGACGAGCTTCTCGCAGCCGAGGCCCACCACCATGACCTCGCCACCGAAATTCGGGTTCTTGGCAAGGCTCTGGAGGGTGCGGATCGGGATGACGGCTTCCGGTGCGTTGATGGCAACGCCGCATCCGTAGGCATGGGTCAGGCCGATGACGTCGTCGACGTTGGGGTATCGCGGCAAGAGCTCCTGCTTGATGCGCCGGATCGCGGCATCGAGGGTGCCGGCCACGCACTGCACGCTCGTCGAGATGGCGAGGATGTTCTTGGTTCCGGCCGAACCGTCCGGATTGCGGTAGCCCTCAAACGTGTACCCCTCGAGTGGCGGCAGGGTTGCCGGCACACGGGTAGCGAGTTCAAGGGACGCAAGATCGGGCGCGGTCGGGGTCGCGACGCGGGATTCCTCGACCCAGCTGCCGCGTGGAATGAGTTGGGTGGCAAGGCCGACGACCTCGCCGTAGCGACGGACCTCTCCGCCCTCGGCGATATCGGTCAGAGCGACCTTGTGGCCCTGAGGCACGAATTCCTGGAGGACCGTTCCGTCGGGGAAGGTCGTGCCGGCCGGCAGGCCGAAGGCGTTGACGACGATCGCGACGTTGTCGGTCTCGTGCAGGCGGATGGTGCGCGGCTTGTCGCCCGGCCCTTCAACGCCGGCTTGAGCCTCGGATTTCATCGGCCGGGGGGCAGGCTTCGCCTCTGTCAGAACAGGCTCGACGCTCATGGGCGTTCTCCCTCCTCAAGGACAGCCCCGGCTTTGCGGTGACTGACATCGGTCGTTCTCGAAGGCTTGCGGAGAAGCCTCAGGCGACCATTCGCGAGTATCACCCTAGAAATGGGAGTGCCGTCGGGTCCAACTCAAAGCCTGAATGGATTGATGCCGGATGCGCATCGATCCGGCGGGACGGAAGCCGCACGACGCAATTCAGTCGTCCTCCGCGTGGAGGTGACATGTCCTTGCCGCGGCACTGAGGCGAAGCCGGATCGGCGTCTGCGCGAACGTCGACCCGGCCTGCGCGGGTCTGCCCGCGCCGGAGCTGCGCATCGCGACCCCGCCGAGGCGGGGACGCCGACCGTGACGCTCGTCGCCCTCGATCTGAAGCGGGATTCGAAGGTCTGCCCGGACAGGACGATCCCGCCCCCCGGGCCTGCACTCCCGGGCCGGGGAGCGGCGTGACGGACATGCCCCGGGTCGGGGCGATCGCCGGCAGCGCGGCGAAAGGGCAGGGCTTCGCGATCTCCATCGCGAGGCGCATGGCATCGGGGCGCGCACCGTCCACGCGCCCCGCGCCGGTCAGCTCCGCAGGCCGGGGGCTTCCTGGCCGGTCCGCGCCACGTACTCCGTGTAGCCGCCGCCGTACTGGCGGATGCCCTCCGGGGTGAGCTCGAGGAGGCGGTTCGACAGGGCGGCCAGGAAGTGCCGGTCGTGGCTGACGAACAGCATGGTGCCCTCGTAGGCCGAGAGCGCCGCGATCAGCATCTCCTTGGTCGCCATGTCGAGGTGGTTGGTGGGCTCGTCGAGGACGAGGAAGTTCGGCGGGTCGTAGAGCATCTTGGCCATCACCAGCCGGGCCTTCTCGCCGCCCGACAGCACCCGGCAGCGCTTCTCCACGTCGTCGCCCGAGAAGCCGAAGCAGCCCGCGAGCGCCCGCAGCGAGCCCTGGCCGGCCTGGGGGAACGCGGCTTCGAGATCCTGGAAGACCGTGAGGTCGCCGTCGAGCAGGTCCATGGCGTGCTGGGCGAAGTAGCCGAGCTTCACGCTCGCGCCGATCGCCACGGTGCCGTCGTCGGGCCGGGCCGTGCCCGTCACGAGCTTCAGGAGCGTCGACTTGCCGGCGCCGTTGACGCCCATCACGCACCAGCGCTCCTTGCGGCGCACGGCGAAATCCAGCCCGGCATAGATGCTGCGGCTGCCGTAGCGCTTGTGCACGTTCTTCAGCAGGGCGACGTCGTCGCCGGAGCGGGGCGCCGGCTGGAACTCGAAGGCCACGCTCTGCCGGCGCCGGGGCGGCTCCACCCGCTCGATCTTGTCGAGCTTCTTCACGCGGCTCTGGACCTGCGCGGCGTGGCTGGCCCGCGCCTTGAAGCGCTCGATGAACTTGATCTCCTTGGCGAGCATCGCCTGCTGGCGCTCGAACTGCGCCTGCTGCTGCGATTCGTTCAACGCGCGCTGCTGCTCGTAGAAGGCGTAGTCGCCCGAATAGGTCGTCAGCTGGCCGCCGTCGATCTCCACGATCTTGCCGACGATGCGGTTCATGAACTCGCGGTCGTGCGAGGTCATCAGGAGCGCGCCGTCGTAGCCCTTGAGGAAGTCCTCGAGCCAGATCAGGCTCTCGAGGTCGAGATGGTTGCTCGGCTCGTCGAGCAGCATCACGTCGGGACGCATCAGCAGGATGCGGGCGAGCGCCACGCGCATCTTCCAGCCGCCCGACAACCGGCCGACATCGCCGTCCATCATCTCCTGGCTGAAGCCGAGGCCCGCCAGAACCTCGTAGGCCCGGCCCTCCAGCGCGTAGCCGCCGAGCTCCTCGAAGCGCGCCTGGACCTCGCCGTAGCGCTCGACGAGGGCGTCCATCTCATCCACCCGCTCCGGGTCGGCGAGGGCCGTCTCCAGCACCTTCAGCTCGGCCGCGACCGCGCTCACGGGACCGGCGCCGTCCATGACCTCCGAGACGACGGAGCGGCCGGACATCTCGCCGACATCCTGGCTGAAATAGCCGATCGTGATGCCTCGGTCGGCCGCGACCTGGCCCTCGTCCGGCTGCTCCTCGCCGGTCATCATCCGGAAGAGCGTCGTCTTGCCGGCTCCGTTCGGCCCCACCAGCCCGACCTTCTCTCCCTTCTGGAGAGCGGCGGACGCCTCGATGAAGACGATCTGCCGGCCGTTCTGCTTGCCGATTCGTTCAAGGCGTATCATGCGTCCGCGCGTTCTGGAGGAGATCGCGTGGCCTTACGTCATGCGGCCCACCAGCGGAAGAGAAGCCGGGCCGGCCTGCGGCATCGGGTACGCGCAACTATCGCTCGGACCGGCCGAACAGGCGGCTGGCGAAGCGCGGCAGGGCATCGCCGCTCCCGGCCACCACCACGAGGCGCCGGACCTCGCCGCGCAGGTAGGCCTGCAGGAAGCGGTTGTAGTCGCGGAACGAGACGCAGCCGTTCGAGGCGCCGCTCGGCCCCAGCATGTAGGTGTGGGCGAGAATCCCGTCACGGCCGTGAATCGCCGCGCTGCCGCCGACGGGATTGAGCCGGATCGCCCGCACGCCGTGGAACAGGGCCTCGCGCTCGGTGAGGTCGTAGGTGCCCGGCGGCGTCGCGCCGCGCATGCGGATGTGGGCGGAGCGCGGGTCGTCCATGCTGGCGCCGAGCCCGGAATGCGCCTCGAGCCGCTCGCCGCTCGGCAGCGTCACGGTGCGAGCGGTGATGTCGTAGACGGCCGTGCCGCCCCCGGCCATCGACGGATCGGGGACAGGGGCGAGCGGCCGGCGCGTCCGCGGCAGGACCGCGTCGCGGTCGAGCGCCGCGTAGGCCAAAGCCGGCTCCGGCGCGGGCCGGGCGCCGAACACCGTCTCGAAGAAGGAGCGCTCGGCCTCCGCATCCTCGCGGATCCCGGCGCGCACGCGCGGCGCGGCCGGCCGCTCGGCCAGGCGCGGCCGCGCCGGCGGCTGCCGGAGCTCGGCCGGGCGCGGCACCGGCAGCGGCACCATCTGGACGATCCGTGCGGCCTGCGGGGCCGGAAGCGGCCGGGCCGCGCGCAGGAGCTCGTCGGCGGCGTCCGGCACCGTCGCGGCGGCGGTCCGCACGGGCACCGTCGCGGCGGCGGTCCGCGGGGGCGCCGTCTCGAAGGCCGGTCCGAGCGGAGGTGTCTCGTCGAGGACGCGAGTCCGGGAGCCCAGCAGGGGCTTCGGGTCCAGGATCCAGGCGGCGTCCGCGCTCCGGGCCGCGACGGCCGGCCGCGGCTTCGCCGGCACGGGCTCGACGCGCGCCACAGCGACGGGACGGGGTGCGTCCGGCCAGGGGTGCCGGGCGAGTGCGCCGATGGCCAGCGCGGCCGCGGCCGTCAGGAGGAGGCGGCCGTGACGCCGGCGGCGGCGGGGGCGTCGGGTACGGCAACCGGGCGGATACGCGCCGTCGATCATGCGAATGGTACTCGTATTCGCGTACCCCGCGCGGGCGCCATCGGACGCGTCGCGCCCCGCTGCCGCGAGGCGCGACGCCGTGCCGTTCAGGCCGGACGACCGCTTGGGGAAACATCAACCTTAACCGAGGCTCATTGAGCGCCGGTTTGGTTAATCCCGGATAAATCCCGGGGCCGGTTCGGACGGAACCCGACTCGAGGCAGCCCGAATTCTCGCCGCGCCCTAGATCACGAGGGGCAGGCCGCGCTTCCGCCCGGCCGGGGTCCCGACGCCATGCGACGTTCCTGGCTGGCGACAGCCCTCGTGCTGCTCTGCGTCCTCTGGATCGCCTATCACCTGCGGTGAGCGCGCGAGGCGCGCGCTAATGCGCCCTCGGCCGGTCGTCCAGCCGCGCGCGGACGCCGGCCGCGATGACCTGCTCGGGCGTCATCTCGGGGCCGCCATCGATCCGGTAGAACCGCGGGCCCTCGGCCGGGCCGACCTCGACGCGCCGGCCCCGCGCGATCAGCAACTGGATCGCCTCGCTCACCAGCAGCGCGATGAGCGGCGACAAGCTCAGAACGGTCATGACCTCCGCGCCTTCGGGCAAGCAACACAACCATCGATATGCGTGATGGAAAATCGGCGACATCCGGTTGAAATGCCGAAGGGCCGCCCCGGCCGGCGGGGCGCATGATTGCCCCGGCACCGAGCGTCGGCATCGAACGGCCGGAGGACCGGCCCATGGCTCGGCTGAGCCGACGCGCCCGCGCGGCGGCCCGTCTCGGAGCCACGGATGCGTCGCGCCCGCCTGCGATTAACAGACAGGTAACCACTCTGATCGAAACCGGGCTGGGCGACGGGCCGCCGCGAGTCGGCGTGTCGCGCAGGGCAGGATGGGAACAGATGGCGCCTGGTTACGTGATCGCTCTCGGTTTTGAGATCGCCGGATCCATCGGGCTCTGCCTGGGGCTGATCCTGCTCCGGACCGAGCGGCACGCGAGATCAGCGGAGCTGAAGGCGTTCCTGAAATCCGGAAACGCCGCCGGCGCGCCCTCGACGCCCGTCTCGCCCCGGCGCGGTCCGGTGGTGCGGGCGGCTCAATCGCCGCCGCGCCCGGCCCGCAGCGAGCCCGAGGCCGAGCCCGCACAGCCGTCCGAGGCGCTCCAGGCCCTCCGCCGCGCCTACACACGCAGCCCGGAGCCCCTCGAGGCCTGAGCGACCCGGCTCAGCCCAGCAGCGCGCCCAGCCCGCTTCCGCACAGGACGACGAGGGCCAGCGTGGCGATGAATTTCAGGTCTTCGAAGGTTTCGCTCATGGCAGCCTCGGACCGGCGACGGGATGCCGCGACCGCTAGAGCATCGCGGTATCGGGCGGATTGCGCCGTGCGTTTCATCACGGTCCGCCGCGTTGCGCCCGGTTTCCTCGGCGGAAGGCTGACGAAACCTGAATCATTCGATCGAACGTGGTAACGAATTCGAGAGCGAGACTGCGGCCATCCGGGTGGAACCCCGCGGCCCGGGCAGTGTTGTGCGAGCAGGTCTCAACAACCGCCGCGCCTGTCCCAAGGCCGAAACGGCCCGCTCCCCTGAAAACGGCGAGCGGGCCGTTTCGTGTGCGGCGGGGGAACGGGACCGTCGCCCGCCCGCCGCGGACCGGTGCCGTTCAGCCGAGCGTGGCTACGGGTCGGCGCTCATCGGAGTTCTGACATGCGCAATCTTCTCGTCCTCGTGATCGTCCTCGCGGCGGCCTTCGTGCTCGTGGCCATGTACGTGGCGCCCTCGCAACCGCAGCTGCGCGCCTGGTATCGGGACAATGCCTGCGTGCATCTCGACAAGGTGAGCCCGCAAATCTGCGCGCCGCTTCGTCAGGCCGATGGCGCCGAGCGCACCTGAGCCACGGCCGACGAGCCGAGTCGCGCGGGCGGCGGACTGGGCCTTCCGCAACCGCCGCACCGGCGAGATCACGGTGGGGCAGTGGCCCAATCTCCCGCTCTGGCTGTTCGGCGGGGCGAGCCTCGCCTCCTGGCTCCTCGACCCGCCGGGCCCGCCCGGCCTGGTCCTGCGAGCCGCCGCCTTCCTGTGCCTCGCCTGGTGGGCCGTCGACGAGGTGCTGCGCGGGGTCAATCCCTGGCGGCGCCTGCTCGGCGGCTCGGTGCTGGCCGCACAGGCGGCGACGTGGCTGCTGGCGCGGCCCTGAGGATCGCCGCGCCGCGGGTCGGCCCCCTCCGCCGCGGCCCGAAAACTCGATCGCGGGCAATCGACTTGACCGGCACGTCCGGGCTGGTATCGCTGGGATCGTCGGGGCGGACAGGGGACTTCCATGACGGATTCTGGCAGCGCGCTGCCGGTCCGGCCGGCCGCGCGGACGCACCGAGCGCGGATGCTGCACCGGATCGCGGACGCCCTCGATCTGCCTCTGGCCGACCTCTACGCCGGCTCCCCGCGAAGGCGGCGCTCGTCGCCGTCCGAGGCGGAATGCGCCGCGATGACGGCGGCCTTCCTGCGCATCGGCGATCCCGATGCCCGCCGCCGCTGCCTCGCGCTCCTGCAGGCCCTCGGCGACGCCTGAGGCGAAGGCTCAGAGCTCGGCCGAGCGCCTCGACAGCTCCCCGCGCAGGTGGCGGGCCGCCGCCGTCAGGGCCTCGTCGCGGCGCCGGCGGGGGCGGGGCAGCGGGATGCGGACCTCGGCGGCGATCCGGCCGGGGCTTCCGGCGAGCACCACCACCCGGTCCGCGAGCGTCACCGCCTCGTCGATGTCGTGGGTGACGAACAGCACCGTCTTGCCGGTCTTGGCCTGGATGCGCTGCAATTCGTCCTGCAGCCCCTCGCGGGTGAAGCTGTCGAGCGCCGAGAAGGGCTCGTCCATCAGCAGCACGTCGGGCTCGACCGCCAGCGCGCGGGCGATGGCGACGCGCTGGCGCTGCCCGCCCGAGAGCTGGTGCGGCCAGCGGCCGGCGAGGTCGGCGAGCCCCACCAGCGCCAGCATCTCGGCGGCCTTCGCGCGGCGCTGGGCCCTCGACAGCCCCGAGCCTTCGAGCCCGAAGGCGACGTTGTCGATCACCCGCCGCCAGGGCAGGAGGCGCGCGTCCTGGAACACCAGCGCCATCGGCGTGCGGCAGCCGGGCCGCGTGTCGAGCCGGACCTTGCCGGAGGATGGCCGGGCGAGGCCGATCAGGACGCGCAGCAGCGTCGACTTGCCGACGCCGGATTCGCCCACGATCACGAGGAACTCGCCGCGCGCGATGGTGAGGTCGAGATTCGACAGGATGACGTTGCGCGTGCCCCCGCGCTCGTAGGCGAGGCTGAGGGCGCGGATCTCGATCACGGCGTCGCCGCCCGCGTCGCTGATGGCGGTCATAGCGTCAGGCCCGCCAGCGCAGAAGCCAGCCCTGCAGGGCCACGAAGGCCGTGTCGAACAGGCCGTAGAGGGCCGCCATGGTCAGCATGTAGACGACGACGATGTCGGTGGAGAGGAGGCTCGAGGCCTGCATCATGCGCTGGCCGACGCCCGCGACCCCGAAGATCTCGGCCGCCACCACGGCCATCCAGGCCTGGCCGAGGGCGGTGCGCAGGCCGACCAGGATGCCGGGGGTCGCGGCCGGCAGCAGGATCTTCACGAGCCGCGCCGGGGCCGAGCGGAAGCCGAAGGCCTGGGCCACCTCGATCAGGTCGCGGTCGACGCCCCGCACCGCGCCCTGCGTGGCGAAGAACACGATCCAGAACACGCCGATCGCGATGATGAACACGGCCGCCGAGGGCTGCACCCCGAACCAGATGATGGCGAAGGGCACCCAGGCGAGGCCCGGGATCGGCCGCAGCAGGCGCACGATCCAGGCCGTGAAGGCCTCGAAGGGCCGGAACATGCCGCTGAGCAGCCCGAGCCCGATCCCCGCGCCCGCGCCCGCGACCAGCCCGGCGACGTAGTGGCTCAGGCTCGCGAGCACGGCCTCGGGCCAGATCCCCAGCGATACCTCGCGCAGGAAGGCGGCCGGCAGCGTGCTCGGCGGCGGCAGGAAGGCCGGGTTGATCAGGCCGAGCCGGGGCATCGCCTCCCAGAAAGCCAGGAAGGCGAAGAGCCCGGCGGCGGCGAGCAGCGTCGAGCGGACGTATCTCATCGCGCGGGCCGGGCGCCGCTCAGCGCGCGGTCGCCTTCTCGTAGAAGCTCGGCACGAACAGGCCGTCGACCGGGATGTCCCGGTCGAGGGTGCCGATGCTGACCTGGTAGGCCTGCAGCTTCTTCGTCGCCTCGATGATCACGCGCGGGTCCGCTGTGAACTTGGCGGCCGGCGAGGAGAGCGCCTTCTGGATCGTGGCGACGTCGGTGATGCCCTTGCCGAGCGCCTGCTCCACGGGCTTGGCCGCCCGCGCCGGATCCGACTTGATGAGGTCGGTCGCCTTCACGAGCGCCTTGACCAAGCCCTCGACGGCCTGAGGGTTCCTGTCCGCGAAGGCGCCGAACACGCCGACCACGGTGCCCGGCTGGTCGGGGAACATCTCGCCGCCGGTGGCGATCAGCGTCATGGCGGGGTTGCGCATCTGCACGATCGTGAGCGCCGGCTCGCGGATCGAGGCGCCGTCCACGGCGCCGGCGAGCAGCGCCTGCTGGGTCGCGTCGATGCCCATGGCGACGATCTCGGCATCCGGCTTGCCGGTCCTCACCACCTGCCAGAGCCAGTGCTGCAGGGTGGTGTTCGGCACCGAGCCAGGGGGCTGGGTGGCGAGGCGCGCCGCCCGGCCTTCCTTGGCGTGGAAGGCCTTGAAGGCCTCCGCCTTGTCGGCGCCGTCCTTGAAGTAGGGGGCGAGCTTCGGGCCGGCGACGAACACCATCTCCTCGATCGCGGTGGCGGCGACCACCCGCACGTCGATGTTCTTGGTGCGCGCCACCGCCAGCGGCGCGATGCCGGCCACGTAGATGTCGATCGTGCCCGAGGCCAGGGCCTGGATCATGTTCGGGCCGGACTCGAAGGTCGTGAAGGTCGGGTTGAGGCCGGCCTCCTTCAGCCAGCCCTCGCCGTTCGCCACGAAGATCGGCGCCGCGCCGATGACCGGGATCACGCCGATGCGCACCGGCACCGGAGCGGTCTGGGCGCTCGCGGCCCCCGCGAGCAGCAGGCCGGCGGCAGCCGTGAGGAACGACCGGATGACGGAGAGCGTCGGGCGCATGCGGCGGAGATCCTGGAAATGGGCCGTCCCCATGCCACAGCCGGGCAAAACTTCAAACACCGTTGTCGGTACGTGAAATGGGCGCGGTGCCGGCGGCGGCGAAGCCCGCCCCGGGCGTGCCGCTCGAGGCGGCGGGCAGCCAGTCACCGGAAACTTGCGTCTTCGGCCGCAGCGTCGCGTCGGGGCAGGCGCGCCGCCGCGGGCTCGGGAAATCAGTGTTGTGGATAGGGTATGCAATATTCGCATGAGGCGAGATTTCACCGGACTTCGCGGCTATTGACGGTGCGAGGCCTCCGCCCGGCCTCGCGCAGCCCGGATTGTGCTGCGGACACCCCGAATGGCGGCCAGAACGGTGATCGTCCTGCTGAGCTTCGCCTGCCTCGCTTCCGGCGTCGGCCTCGCCGTCGCGGCCCTGCGCGATCCGGCCCGCGCCCCGCAATTCGAGCGCTGGAGCGGGATCTGCCTCGTGGCCGGGCTCGCGCTGCTCGGAGCGGCGCTCCACTTCGTGCGCTGACGCCGCGGAACAGCCGCGCCTGGGCCCTCGTTGTCACCCGACCGCCGAGCGCGGCTGCAAGAAGACCAGAGGGAGTTGTGCCATGAGCCTCATCGGCAGCATCGTGAACAAGGTTCTGCACCCGTTCGGCGGCGGCACGGCGCAGGCGGCCGACACGAAGGGCGACGCGCCGGGCGCGGCGGCCGGCGGGCCGAGCAGCCCGGCCTCCGCGGCGACCACGGGCGGCGGCGGCGGCGCGGCCCCCGCGGGCGGGACCGTCGACGTCGAGGCCGTCCTCAACGAGATGGCCTCCAAGAACCCGCAGAAGCTGAACTGGCGCACCTCGATCGTCGACCTGATGAAGCTCCTCGACCTCGATTCGAGCCTGCACGCGCGCCAGCAGCTCGCCGACGAGCTGCACTATTCGGGCGACAAGAACGACTCGGCCTCGATGAACATCTGGCTGCACAAGCAGGTGATCAGGAAGCTCGAGGAGAACGGCGGCAAGGTGCCGGCCGACCTGAAGGACTGAGGCGGCCGCAGCTCACCTCTCCCGTGCGGGAGAGGTCGGGTCCGCCTCACGCGGGCCGGATGAGGGACGCGACCCCTCCGGACGGGTCGCATCCCGCACCCACTCCCGCGACGATGCAGACGAGGGGACCTGCATCACCGCCCCGTGCGCACGCGCGTCCAGAGCCGCGTCACGAAGCGCTGCGTGCGGTCGTCCCAGGCGGTGTTGGTGGAGAGGCGCTGCATCGTCGCCTCGTCCGGGTAGATCCCGGGGTTGCTCAGAATCTCGGGCTTCACGAGCTTCTTGGCCGCCAGGTTGCCGCTGGCGTAGGAGACGAAGTTGGTGTTGGCCGCCGCCACCTCGGGCCGCATCATGTAGTTGATGAAGGCGTGGGCCTCCGCCGCGTGGGGCGCGTCCTTCGGGATCGCGAAGGCGTCGAACCACATCAACGCGCCCTCCTTCGGGATGACGTAGCCGATCTCGATGCCGTTCTTGGCTTCCTCGGCCCGCTTCCGGGCCTGGAGCACGTCGCCCGAGTAGCCCACCGCCACGCAGATGTCGCCGTTGGCGAGCGCCTGGATATACTCCGAGGAGTGGAACTTCCGCACGCTGCCGCGCACCTTGTAGAGGGCGTCGGTGACCTGGGTCATGTCGTCCCAGCGCTTCGAATCGGCCTTGAGCCCGTAGGCCGGCAGCATGCTGGGGATCAGGTCCTCCGGGGAATCGAGCATCATGATCCCGCAATCCTTGAGCCTGTTGGCGCTCGCGGGATTGAGCACGAGGCTCCAGGTGTTCAGCGGCGCCGCCGCGCCGAGGCGCTCGCGCACCAGGGCGAGGTTCAGCCCGATCCCGGTCGTGCCCCACATGTAGTCGACCGCGTAGGCGTTGCCGGGGTCGTAGACGGCGAGCCGCCCGCTGATCTCCGGCCACGCATTCGCGAGGTTCGGGATCTTCCCCTTGTCGAGCGGCTGGAAGGCGCCGGCCCGGATGAGGCGCTGCAGGAACGGGCCGGAGGGCACCACCACGTCGTAGCCGGAGCGGCCCGCGAGCAGCTTCGTCTCCAGGATCTCGTTGTTGTCGTAGGTGTCGTAGACGACCTTGATCCCGGTCTCGCGGGTGAAGTCCTCGAGCACCTTCGGGTCGACATAGTCCGACCAGTTGTAGATGTTGACGACGCGCTCGGGCGCCTGCGCGGCGGCCGGCCCGGCCGAGAGGCCGGCCAAAGGGCCGACGACGAGCGCCGCGAGGAGACCGGCGACGAGCGCGCGGCGGGGCGGCCTCACCGCGCGTCCCCGGCCGGGAGCCTGGCCGCCGTCACCACGATCTCGACGAGGTACTCGGGCCCCGCGAGCTTCGCCTCGACGGTGGCGCGGGCCGGCGGGTTCTCCCGGTCGACCCAGGCATCCCAGGCCGCGTTCATCTCCGCGAAGGTCGCCATGTCCGCGAGGTAGATGGTCGCCGCCAGGATCCGGCTCTTGTGGCTGCCCGCCGCCGCGAGCAGGCGGTCGATCTCCGCCAGGATCGCCTGCGTCTGCGCCGTCACGCCGGTGCCGACCGTGTCGGGCGCCACCTGGCCCGCCAGGTACACCATGTCCCCGAAGGCGACCGCCTGGCTCATGCGGGGGCCGGACTCGAAACGCTTGATGGTCATGGTGCGCTGACATCTCCGATGGATCCGGCCGCCGCGGAAGTCGCTCCGGGACGGCGCACGTCCCCGCCTTGTGCCGCCGGACGGCCTCGGCCGTAAAGGGGGCCCGGCGACCTCGGGACCGCCCGCCGCGCAGCGGGCCGAACCGTCCTCCTGTGGACATGCGACAAACACGCGCGATTCCAAGCAACCCGGGAGGCGGTTGGCACGTTGCTCCGACAGTTTACAGTGAAGCTCAGGACCTTCGCGCCATGTTCTCGATCATCGGAACCATCATCATCGGCTTCGTCGCCGGCGTCATCGCCAAGTTCCTCATGCCGGGGGACAACGAGCCGTCGGGCTTCATCCTCACGACGATCCTCGGCATCGTCGGCGCCTTCGTGGCGACCTTCATCGGCCAGGCGGTCGGCTGGTACGGGCCGAACCAGGGGGCGGGCTTCATCGGCGCCATCGTGGGCGCCGTGGTTGTGCTCGCCATCTACGGCTTCGTGGCGGGCCGCAGCCGCACCACGACCCTCTGACCCGGGCCGCGCCGCACAGCAGAAGGGGCGCCCCGGCGGGCGCCCCTTTTTTCGTGATCACGTCTCGGGATCGCGGCCCGGCCGGAGACCCGCGTCACAGCTGCTCGGAGGCGGCCTTGATGGCGCAGTGTCCCGTGGCGCCCCGGATGGCGAGACCCGCCCCGACGATCAATGCGGCGAGGCTCAGGAGCTTGTTCGGGCGAGGCTGGGCGGCCGCGGCCGCGATGCCGAGGCCCAGCACCACCGACACCGCACGCTCCGTGGTGGTGAGGTTCGGCCGGCCGCTGAAGATGTCGTGGATCACCGCATTCGCCATCGGGGGTTCGCTCCTGTGAAGGGGATATCGCGGGGCGAACGCGGGGGCGGGGACCGCGTTCCGACGCGCGGTGCCGCGCCGCACGCAACGGTCAGCCGCCTTGGCTCGCGGCCAGCAGGCGGTCGTCGATCTCGCGGGCCCGCACGGCGGCCGGGCGCCCCGTCAGGCGCGCGACATAGGCCTCGAAGGCCGGGCGCTTCTCGATCGTCCCGAAGGCCATGCCCCAGCCGAGATGCGCGCCGACATAGACATCGGCCGCCGTGAACTGATCGCCGCAGATGTAGTCGCGTCCCGACACGGCGCCCTCGAGGGCATCCATCACCGCTTCGAGGCTGCCGTAGCCGAGCATGCCGCGCATGCGGGGATCGTCTGGCACCGTCACGCCGAGGGTCTTGTTGGTGGTCGCCGCCTCGACGGGGCCCGCCGCGAAGAACATCCAGCGATAATAGGGCCCGCGCGCGCGGCTGCCATGCGGCGGCGCCAGCCCGGCCTCCGGGAAGGCGTCGGCGAGATAGGCGCAGATGGCGGCGGCCTCGGTCACCACGGTCTCGCCGTGCCGGATCGCCGGGACCTTTCCCATCGGGTTAACCGAGAGATAGTCGGTCGAGCGCGTCGAGCGGCCGAATTCCAGGATCTCGGCCCGGTAGGGCGCGCCGACCTCCTCCAGCATCCAGCGGACGATGCGGCCGCGGGACATCGGGGTCGTGTAGAAGACGAGGTCGTCGCTCATGAATGGGTCCTTCCGCATCGCGGCGATTCGCCCCGCCGCCCGCGGCGAAGCCTAGACCAGCGCGATGACGGGCGGCCAAACGAAAAGCGCGGCCCCGGGGGCCGCGCTTCGCGTGTCGTCAGGAGGTGACGGGTCCGTTCACTCGCCCGCGTTGCGGCGCTCGCCGCGCTCGCGGCGGGGCTCCTGGTCGCCGCCGCGCTCACGGCTGCGCTCGGCCTCGCGCTCCGACTTCAGCTTCTCGGTGATGTCCTCGCCGGTCTGCTGGTCGACGACCTTCATGGAGAGGCGGATCTTGCCGCGGTCGTCCTGGCCGAGGAACTTCACCTTCACCTTGTCGCCCTCCTTCACCACGTCGGTGACCTTGGCGACGCGGTGCACGGCGAGTTCCGAGATGTGGACGAGGCCGTCCTTGGCGCCGAAGAAGTTCACGAAGGCGCCGAACTCCATCGTCTTCACGACGGTGCCGTCGTAGATCATGCCCGGCTCGGCCTCCGCCACGATCGAGCGGATCCAGTTGTAGGCCGCCTTGATCGCCTTGCCGTCCGAGGAGGCGATCTTCACGATGCCGGTGTCCTCGATGTTGATCTTGGCGCCCGTCTTCTCGACGATCTCGCGGATCACCTTGCCGCCGGTGCCGATCACCTCGCGGATCTTGTCGGTCGGGATCTGCATGGTCTCGATGCGCGGCGCGTACTCGCCGAGCTCGGGCCGCGCCGCGGTGAGCGCCTTGGCCATCTCGCCCAGGATGTGGGCGCGCCCGTCCTTGGCCTGGCCCAGCGCCACCCGCATGATCTCCTCGGTGATGCCGGCGATCTTGATGTCCATCTGGAGCGAGGTGACGCCCTCCTCGGTGCCGGCCACCTTGAAGTCCATGTCGCCGAGATGGTCCTCGTCGCCGAGGATGTCGGAGAGCACCGCGTAGCGCTCGCCCTCGAGGATGAGGCCCATGGCGATGCCGGCGACCGGGCGGCGCAGCGGCACGCCCGCATCCATCAGCGACAGCGAGCCGCCGCAGACCGAGGCCATCGAGGAGGAGCCGTTCGACTCCGTGATCTCGGACACGACGCGGATCGTGTACGGGAACTCGTGGGCCGGCGGCAGCACCGGGTGGATCGCCCGCCAGGCGAGCTTGCCGTGGCCGATCTCGCGGCGGCCGGGCGAGCCCATGCGGCCGGTCTCGCCCACCGAATAGGGCGGGAAGTTGTAGTGCAGGAGGAACGTCTCCTTGTAGGTGCCCTCCAGCGCGTCGATGAACTGCTCGTCCTCGCCGGTGCCGAGCGTCGCGACGACGAGCGCCTGCGTCTCGCCGCGGGTGAACAGGGCCGAGCCGTGGGCGCGCGGCAGCACGCCGACCTCGGAGACGATCGGGCGGACCGACTTCACGTCGCGGCCGTCGATGCGCGAGCCCGTGTCGAGGATGTTCCAGCGGACCACCTTCGACTGCGCCTCCTTGAAGGCCGCCTTGACCTTCTCAGGGCTGAACTTCTGCTCGCCGTCGGCCGGGCACAGGGCGGCCACGACCTTCGCCTTCACGGCGTCGACGGCCGCGTAGCGCTCCTGCTTGACGGTCTTCCTGTAGGCGTCGCGCAGATCCGCCTCGCAGATCTCCAGCACCGCCGTCTCGACGTCGGCGTTCTCGGGGGCTGCGAAGTCGCGCGGCTCCTTGGCGGCCTTCTCGGCCAGCCGGATGATGGCGTCGATGACCGGCTGGAAGTGCTTGTGGCCGAACATCACGGCCCCGAGCATGACGTCCTCCGACAGCTCCTTCGCCTCGGACTCGACCATCAGGACGGCGTCCTGGGTGCCGGCGACGACGAGGTCGAGGGTCGACTCCTCCATCTCGGTCACGGCCGGGTTCAGCTTGTAGCCGCCGTTGAGGTAGCCGACGCGGGCCGCGCCGATCGGGCCCATGAAGGGCACGCCAGACAGCGTGAGGGCGGCGGAGGCCGCCACCATCGCGACCACGTCCGGGTCGTTCTCGAGGTCGTGGGTCAGGACGGTGACGACGACCTGCGTGTCGTTGCGCCAGCCCTCGACGAAGAGGGGGCGGATCGGACGGTCGATCAGGCGGGAGACCAGGGTCTCCTTCTCGCTGGGACGGCCCTCGCGCTTGAAGTAGCCGCCCGGGATGCGGCCGGCGGCGTAGGCGCGCTCCTGGTAGTTCACGGTGAGCGGCAGGAAGTCGATGCCGGCCTTGGGCTCCTTCATGGAGACCACGGTGGCGAGCACCGAGGTCTCGCCATAGGTCGCCACCACGGCGCCGTCGGCCTGGCGGGCGACCTTGCCGGTCTCGAGGACGAGCCTGCGGTCGCCCCACATCAGCTCTTCGCGTTGAACGTCGAACATCTCTCTTCAGCCTTCCTGCGGGCGGGCGAACCCGGCGCCGCCAGCGGCAAGACGGCGAGGGGCTCCCGGGAAAATCCCCGGGCAAGCCCCTCGCGATCCTGCCCTGGCGCCGCGCCTCGAAGTCGCCCGGGGATCGACGGGCCGGACCCATCCGCCCCGTCGTCGGTAAAACGCGGTCCCGGGCCGGGCCCGGAACCGCGCGATCTGGTCTTAGCGGCGGATGCCGAGGCGCTCGATCAGGGACCGGTAGCGGGCCTCGTCCTTGCGCTTGACGTAGTCGAGCAGCGAGCGGCGCTGCGAGACCAGCTTCAGGAGGCCGCGGCGGGAATGGTTGTCCTTGCCGTGGGTCTTGAAGTGCTGGGTCAGGTTGGAGATCCGCTCGGTGAGGATCGCCACCTGGACCTCCGGCGAGCCGGTGTCCTTGCCGCCCTGCGCGTATTCCTTGATGAGCGCGGTCTTGCGCTCTGCCGTGATCGACATCGCCTGTGCCTTTCGGGATTGGATGTACGGGTGCCCGGCCCCGCAGGCGGGGGCGGCGCGTGCCCGGGGCGTCGGCCGCTGCCGGGATGTCGTCCAGCAGGGTCTGTCCCCAAGCGGTTCAGGCCCCGCCCGTCGCCGGGTCGAGGCCGCGCGGACCATACACGAAACCGCAGAGAGCGCCACCCCTCCCGTGTGCCCCGATTCGGCGCTGTCCGCCGGCGCCGGAATGGCGCAGGATCCGCCGCCGGAGAAGGCCGCCCGCGCGGGCGGGGGGAGCCGGATGACCGCCATCGCCCGTGACCTCTTGCCCGTGACCTCTTGCCCGTGACCACTTGCCCGTGACCACTTGCCCGTGACCACTTGCCCGTGACCACTTGCCCGTGACCACTTGCCCGTGACCACTTGCCCGTGACCACTTGCCCGTGACCACTTGCCCGCGCCTTCGTCCGTGACGCCATGCCGGTGAGCGCCCGCAAGCCGATCGACCGTATCCTGGCCGAGAATCGCGACGGCGCGGGCGGGCCGCCGCTCGCCCGCGATCTCTCGGCCCTCGGCCTCGTCTGCATCGGAGTCGGCGCCACGATCGGGGCCGGCATCTTCGTGCTCACGGGCACGGCGGCAGCGCGTTACGCGGGGCCGGGCCTGATGCTCTCCTTCGTGCTCGGCGGCATCGCCTGCGCCTTCGTCGGCCTGTGCTACGCCGAGCTGTCCGCGATGATCCCGGCGGCGGGCTCGACCTACACCTACGCCTACGCCGCGATCGGGCGGCTCGCGGCCTGGATCATCGGCTGGGACCTCGTGCTCGAATTCGCCATGGCGGCCGCCACCGTGGCGGCCGGCTGGTCGGGCTACGCGCAGAGCCTCCTGGCCGATCTCGGGCTGCGCCTGCCCCCGGCGCTCGCGGCCGCGCCGGGAGCGGGCGGGCTCGTCGACCTGCCGGCCGCCGCGATCGTGCTCGCCCTCACGGCTCTCCTGATGCGCGGCACCCGCGCGGCCGCCCGCGCCAACGCCGCCCTGGTAGGCCTCAAGGTGGCGATCATCCTGGGCTTCGTCCTGGTCGGCGCGGCGCATCTCGACCCCGCCCTGTGGTCACCCCTGGTGCCGCCGAACACGGGCAGCTTCGGGGCGTTCGGCTGGAGCGGGGTGCTGCGGGGCGCGGGAATCGTCTTCTTCGCCTTCATCGGCTTCGAGACCGTCTCGACGGCGGCGGGCGAGGCGCGGGCGCCCCAGCGCGACGCGCCGATCGGGCTGATCGGCTCGCTCCTCGTCAGCACGGCCCTCTACGTGGCGGTGGCCGCGGTCCTGACGGGCCTCGTGCCCTACCGCGACCTCGACGTGCCCGACCCGATCGCGCGGGCGATCGACGCGATCGGGCTCGGCGCCTTCGCGGCGGTGATCAAGATGGGCGCGCTCGTCGGCCTGACCACCTCGGCGCTGACCGCCCTCTACGGGCAGGCGCGCATCTTCTACGCCATGGCCCGCGACGGCCTCCTGCCGGGCGCCTTCGCGCGGGTGCACCCGACGCGCCGCGCGCCGGCGCTCAGCCAGGGCGTGATCGGGCTCCTGACCGCCGCGGTGGCGGCCTTCGTGCCGATCGACCTGCTCGGCGAGCTCGTCAGCATCGGGACCTTGTTCGCCTTCATCCTGGTCTGCGCGGCACTTCTCGTTCTGCGCCGGACCGAGCCCGCGCGCCCGCGCCCCTTCCGGGTGCCGGCGGCACCGGTCGTCGCGGGCCTCGGCATCCTGTCCTGCCTGGTCCTGATGGCGGGCCTGCCGGGCGACACCTGGATCCGCCTCGCGGCGTGGCTCGCCGTCGGGCTCGCGATCTACGCGGCCTACGGCCGGCGGGCAGGGGCGGACGGCACCGGCTCGGGCTGAACGATCGCGCCGCGTCCGCCTCTCCCGCAGGGGTCCGTGGATTCGCGCGGAGCGACGTCGGTTCAGGGGCCGGGGCCCGTCCCGACAAGGCGCGGATTCTCTCTGCCGGACTCGATCTCGCCCGCACCGGAGAGGTGGCGGGCAGGGGAATCCGCGCAGCGTCGCGCCGCATCTCATCGGTACGAGCCGCGGCCGTGCCGTCCGCCGCCGTAGCGGCGGCGCAGGAACTGGATGACCTTGGGCAGCAGGAAGGCGATCAGGATCTTGCGCATGGGATCTCCGGTTGCGGCGCGCGGGCGGGCGGCCCGCCTCGTCCCCGGAGAATGCCGCCGCGGCCCGCCGCGTTCCGCCGCCCTACAGCTCGAGCGCGAGCGTCACCGGCACGTGGTCGGAGGGGCGGTCCCAGCCGCGGGCGTGGCGGGAGACGGTGACGCTGCGGACGGTCCCGGCGAGATCCGGCGAGACCCAGGCATGATCGAGGCGACGGCCCTTGTCGGCCGCCGCCCAGTCGGGCGAGCGGTAGCTCCACCACGTGTAGATCTTCTCGGGCTCCGGCGTCAGCAGGCGCGCCGCGTCGATCCAGCCCGCCTCGCCCCGCAGCGTCTCCAGGCGCTCGGTCTCGATCGGGGTGTGGCTCACCACGTCGAGGAGCTGCCTGTGCGACCAGACGTCGTGCTCGAGCGGGGCCACGTTGAGGTCGCCGACGAGGATGGCGGGGCCCTTGACCCGCCGTCCGCCCCAGGCGCGCAGCTCGTCGAGGAAATCGATCTTGTGCGCGAATTTCGGGTTGAGCCCCCGGTCGGGGATGTCGCCGCCCGCGGGCACGTAGAAATCGTGCAGCACGATGCCGGCGGCCTGGGCCGCCTCGGGCCCCAGCACCGCCGAGATATGGCGCGCGTCGGGCCGCTCGCAGAAGCTCATCACGTCCCGCGTCAGAAGCGGGAAGCGCGACAGGATGGCGACGCCGTTGTAGCCCTTCTGGCCCGCGAACACGACGTGCTCGTAGCCCGAACCTTTGAGCGCCTTCAGCGGGAAGGCGTCGTCGGGGCACTTCGTCTCCTGCAGGCAGAGCACGTCGGGGCGCTCCTCCGCCAGGAAGCGCAGGACGAGGTCGATGCGCAGGCGCACCGAGTTGATGTTCCAGGTGGTGACGGTGAGGCGCACGGTCTGTTTCGGGTGAGAGGGCGTCAGCGGCTCTGTGTCTGCTGCATCTGCTGCTGCAGCGCCTTGTCCTCGGGGCGGCCGTAATTGATCACGAACTGCATGCCGTCGACGGCCTTGCCCTTCTGCAGGTTCGAGAGCTGCACGGTCGTCAAGTAGCCCTGCGGGTCGGTGATCCGCCACTGGCTCAGCGTCTTCATCTCGGCGTCGAAGAAGAGCTGGATCTTCGAGGTGCCGCCGAGCGTCGAGCGGTCCTCGAGCCCGATCCGGATGCCGCCGGGATCGTTCGTCACCTCGGTCACCGTGAGGTCGCGGGCGAGGTCGATCTTCTCGCGCAGGAGGAATTTCAGCGGCGTCTGCGCGATGAAGTAGAGATCCTGCGTCGCGAGCTTGCGGTCGCGCACCGCGACCGAGGTGCCGTCGGCCACGACCTGGAGCGGCGAGGGCTCGTCGTAGTCGAAGCGCAGGCGCCCGGGCTTGGCGAGCGTCAGCTTGCCGCCGATGCGGCGCCCGTCCGCGCCGATCTGCACGAAGTTCGCCGTGAGCGTCGTCATCCCGTTGAAGTAGCCGTTGGCCTGCGCGAGCAAGGTGGCCGGGTCGGCATCCTCGGCGAGCGCGGCGGCGGCGTTCGGGGCCCCGACGGCGGCGACCTTCGCCTCGGCCGGAGCGGCCTTGTGCGGGGCCGCCTTCAGGCTTCCGGTCTTCTCGCCTCCCCGATCCGCCGCCTTCTCGCCCGGCTTGTCACCGGTCCTGGCCTCCTTGCCGTCCCGGCCGGCCTCCTTGGCCTGCTTCGGCGCGGCCTTCCTCGGGGCCGGGGCGGGCGCCTTCGGGGCGGGGGCGGGCTCGGGTGCCGGCTCCTCCTTGCGGCCGAACAGGCTGTCGAGGAAGGACGAGACCTGGGCGGCCGCCGGATCGGGCCGAAGGACGCCCGCGAGCACGAGCAGCGACGCGGCAAGCAGGCTCTGGCGGCGGCCGATCATCGTGGGCGAACTCCGGGAGACGGGCAGGCGGGTGGCGGGCAGGCTTTGGCGCGGCGGCGTTGCGCTTAGAGCCCCGCCCTGTGGCGAATATGCGACGCCGGCCCGCGAAGGGCCGGCGCGGGCCTCAATCGTCGTCGTACATCATCGAGCCGGGCATCATGGAGGAGGGCCCGCCCTCGACCAGGATCTCGCGCTTTCCGGCGTGGTTGGCCGGGCCGACGATGCCGTCGATCTCCATCTTCTCCATGATCGAGGCGGCGCGGTTGTAGCCGATCTGCAGGCGGCGCTGGATGTAGCTGGTCGAGGCCTTCTTGTCCCGCAGCACCACCTGGATCGCCTGCTCGTAGAGGTCGCCCGCCTCGCCGCCGCTGGAGGCCACGAAGCTGCCGACGTCGAAGATCGGGGCGTCGGCCTCCTCCTCGGCCTCGGCTCGCTCGGCGCGCTCGGCCTTGTCGGCCTTCGAGCCGCGGGCCGGCTTCTCGCCCTCGGCCGAGCCGTCGTCGGCGGTGACGGCCTCGAGATAGGCGGGCCGGCCCTGGCGCTTGAGGTGGGCCACCACGCTCTCGACCTCGAGGTCCGAGCAGAACGGCCCGTGCACGCGCGTGGTGCGCCCGCCGCCGGCCATGAACAGCATGTCGCCCTGGCCGAGAAGCTGCTCGGCGCCCATCTCGCCCAGGATCGTGCGCGAGTCGATCTTGCTGGTCACCTGGAAGGAGATCCGGGTCGGGAAGTTCGCCTTGATGGTGCCGGTGATCACGTCGACGCTGGGCCGCTGGGTCGCCATGATCAGGTGGATGCCGGCCGCCCGCGCCATCTGGGCCAGCCGCTGGATCGCCCCCTCGATCTCCTTGCCCGCCACCATCATCAGGTCGGCCATCTCGTCGACCACGATCACGATGTAGGGCAGGGCCGACAGGTCCATCTCCTCCTGCTCGTACACCGCCTCGCCCGTCTCGCGGTTGAAGCCCGCCGGCACGGTCCGCAGGATCACCTCGCCCTTCGCCCGGGCCTCGGCCATGCGGGCGTTGTAGCCGTCGATGTTGCGCACGCCGATCTTGGACATCTTCTTGTAGCGCTCCTCCATCTCGCGCACGGCCCATTTGAGGGCGATCACCGCCTTCTTCGGGTCGATGACGACGGGGGAGAGGAGGTGGGGGATGCCGTCGTAGACGGAGAGCTCCAGCATCTTGGGATCGACCATGATCAGCCGGCACTCCTCGGGCTTCAGCCGGTAGAGGAGCGAGAGGATCATGGTGTTGATCGCCACCGACTTGCCCGAGCCGGTGGTGCCGGCCACCAGCAGGTGCGGCATCCGCGCGAGGTCCGCGATGATCGGCTCGCCGCCGATGTTCTTACCGAGGCACAGCGCGAGCTTGTGCCGGCTCCCGGCGAAGTCCGGCGAGGCGAGCAGCTCGCGCAGGTAGACCGTCTCGCGGGTCTCATTCGGCAGCTCGATGCCGATGACGTTGCGGCCGGGCACGACCGCGACGCGGGCCGAGACCGCCGACATCGAGCGGGCGATGTCGTCCGACAGGCCGATGACGCGGCTCGACTTGGTGCCGGGGGCGGGTTCGAGCTCGTAGAGGGTGACGACGGGGCCAGGCCGCACCGCCAGGATGTCGCCGCGGACCCCGAAATCCTGCACCGTCTGCTGGAGGTTCAGCGCGTTCTGCTCCAGCACGTCGGCGTCGACCTCCTCGCTGCCGCCGGCCTCCGGCAGGGCCAGGAGTTCGAGGGAGGGGTGCTCGTAATCGGCGTTCTCGACCACCGAGACGGCGAGGTGCCGCCCGGCCGGAATCAGGGTGGCGCGCGGCTCCGGCATCACGGCGCGCGGGGCGACGACGGGCAGCGCCGGAGCGGGGAGGGGGGTTTGCGCGGGCGCCGTCTCGATCATCGCGGGCTCGGACGCCGCGGCGTCGGTCGCGGCCTCCTCGAGGTCGGGCGCCGCCATGGGAGCGGGGAGGGGGGTTTCGACCGTTGCGGCCTTGCTGCGCAGCAGGACCGGGCGCGGCGGGATCGGCAGGGCGATCGGCGCTGGCCGGCTCGCGGTGGGCGTCGCCTCCGGCAGCGCCGCCGGCATGCCCGGCGGCCGGGCGGCGCGGATCGCCGCGCGGGCGGCCATCGCGGAGACCGGCAGCGGTCGCTGGCCCGGGCGCGGCGCCTCGGCGGCCGGGACGGGCGAGGGCTCCGCGTCCCTGGCCGCGAAATCCGCGCCGGGGCCGAAGACGAGGGAGAGGGCAGGGCGCGCGGCGGGTGCCGTTGCGGCCTCGGCCGCACGCTCGGCACCGTTGTCCTGCGCGTCGGCCGGGCGGGGCAGGCGGGTGCCGTCGAAGCGCACGAGGCGCTCCAGCACGTAGACGGGGTTCGGCGGGAGCGCCCGCAGGAGCGAGATGTCGAGCGGCACCGAGACGAAGCGGTCGGCCGGCAGGTCCTGCGACGGCTCGGCCGGCATCTCCGTGCGGGCGCCGGCCGCGGCAGCGTCCCCTGCGCCGGCCTCGGCCTGGACCGCCGCCCAGGCCTCCGCCGACGACCAATCCCCGAGCGACGGGAAGGTCTGACCCTCGTACCAGGGCTGCACGGCCGACCAGTCCGACACCTCGGACCAGTCGCGCTCGGCGACGGGCTCCGGCTCGGCACGGGTGGCCTCGATCGCCGCCGCGGCGGGCTTGGCCGGACGCCGGTCGGGCGTGCGGAAGAACCGCACGCCGGGCGGCGGCACGAAGGGCTGGCGCCAGAGCGGCACCGGCGGCTCGGCGCTGGCGGCCTCGGCGGCCTCCAGGGCCGCGCGCTCGCTGGCGGCCCGCTCGGCCTCGATCGCCCGGAGCGCGGCCTGCGCCTCGGCCTGGGCCTGGGCGAGTGCGGCGCGCTCGGCGTCGAGCGCGCGCTGGCGCCGCTCCTGCAGCACGGTGTCGGGCGTGCGGGTGTAGCGCACGGCGGGCTCCGGCCGCTCGGCCGGCCCCGTCGCCGGCAGCGATGCGCCCGGCAGCGGTGGCAGGGCGGAGGCGAGGTCGGGCGGCGCGGTCTCGGGGGTGATCGCGGCCGGCCGGCGCGGCGAGCGGATCAGCACGCCAGGGCTCGACGCCGCCATGTCGATGCGGCTCTCGGGACGGGGCGCGAGCATCTCGGGGCTCGCCCGGTCGTCGAAGATCTCGGCCGGCCAGCCCTGGGTCGCGAGAGCCCGATGCGCGATGCCGGGTCCCGGGCGGTCGTCCCGGCCGGCGCCCTGCGGCGGGTCGCCCGGATCCGGGGCGCCGATCTCGCCCCGGCCCACCAGGGCGTTCGGCGCGGTGAGCCAGCTCGGCGCCGGGCGGGTGCCCGCGATGGCGTAGCTCGGGCGCGGCGGCGCGCCGGCGAGCCGGCGGCTCAGGCTCGCCCGCAGGGACATCAGCCGGTTGGCGAGGGCGCCGATGGACAGGCCCGAGCGGTCGCCGCCCCGGCCGGGGCGAGAGGGGTCACGATGGGAATACGGAGGCCGTCCCGATGCGCGCATGGGTTCTCAAGATGACTCGACGGATGGGCACGCCCCAGGCGGGGCGGTTCCGAGCCAGTTAGGCCGATCGTCGTTAACGGATGCTTGAAACGGCCCCTGCGGCGGGGCCCTCGCCCGCGACCGCACGGGCCCGGACCGGGATCGGGCGTGCCCTGCGCGCGCGCCTCTGGAGCAGGGCCGCCCCCCGCACTAGGCTTGTGCGAGGTCCACTCCGGCACGAACGGCATCGCCTTGGCTCCCTCCTCCGCCCGAACGGATTTCCGCTCCCTCTATCGGCACGGCTTCGCGCGCGTCGCCGCCTGCACGGGCCGCAGCCACCCGGCCGAGCCCGGCCGCAACGCCGAGGAGACCCTGAGCCTCGCGCGCGAGTGCCACGCCCACGGCGCCGTGCTGGCCGTGTTCCCGGAGCTGAACCTCTCGGCCTACGCGATCGAGGACCTGTTCCTGCAGGACACGCTGCTCGACGCCGTCGAGGCGGCGGTCGGGGACGTGACGGACGCCTCCGCCGGCCTCAGGCCCCTCCTCGTCGTCGGCGCGCCCCTGCGCTGGCGCAACCGGATCTACAATTGCGCGCTCGCGATCCAGGGCGGGCGCCTGCTCGGCGCGGTGCCGAAGAGCTACCTGCCGAACTATCGGGAATTCTACGAGAAGCGGCACTTCGCCCCCGGCGCCGGCATCGCGGGCGAGACGATCCGGGTGGCGGGCCTGGAGGTGCCCTTCGGCACCGACCTGCTGTTCGAGGCGGCCGACATCGAGGGTCTCACGGTCGGCGTCGAGGTCTGCGAGGACCTCTGGGTGCCGGAGGGGCCCGGCATGCGCGCGGCGCTCGCGGGGGCGAGCGTGCTCGTCAATCCCTCGGGCAGCCCGATCACGGTGGGGCGGGCGGAATCGCGCGCGCTGCTCACCCGCGCGGCCTCCATGCGGGGCCTGTGCGCCTACGTCTACGCGGCGGCGGGCCTGGGCGAATCCACCACCGACCTGTCCTGGGACGGGCAGACCAGCATCGACGAGCTCGGCGTCCGCCTCGCGGAAGGGCAGCGCTTCGCCGCCGGCCCCGTGGCGACGCTCGCCGACATCGACCTCGACCTGATCCGCCAGGACCGGCTGCAATCCGGCACGTTCGACGACAACGCCCGCGACGACAGCGCCTGCACCCGCGCGGGCGGCTTCCGGCGCATCCCATTCCGGTCCGAGCCGGCCTCCGACGATCTCGGCCTGCTGCGCCGGGTCGAGCGCTTCCCCTTCGTGCCGGCCGACCCGGCCCGGCTCGCGCAGGATTGCTACGAAGCCTACAACATCCAGGTGGCCGGCCTCGCCAAGCGGCTCGAGAGCACCGGCACCGCCCGGGTCGTGATCGGCGTGTCGGGCGGCCTCGACTCGACGCACGCCCTGATCGTGGTGGCCAAGGCCCTCGACCGGCTCGGCCTGCCCCGGGCCAACATCCTGGCCTACACGCTGCCGGGCTTCGCCACCTCGGAGGCCACCAAGGCCAATGCCCACGCGCTGATGCGGGCGCTCGGCTGCACCGCCGCCGAGATCGACATCCGCCCCGCCGCCAAGCAGATGCTCGCCGACATGGGCCACCCGTTCGGGCGGGGCGAGGCGGTCTACGACGTCACCTTCGAGAACGTGCAGGCGGGCCTGCGCACCGACTACCTGTTCCGACTCGCCAACCAGAACGGCGCCCTCGTGATCGGCACCGGCGACCTCTCGGAGCTGGCGCTCGGCTGGTGCACCTACGGGGTCGGCGACCAGATGAGCCATTACGGCGTCAATGCGGGGGTGCCCAAGACCCTGATCCAGCACCTGATCCGCTGGGTGATCGGCACGGGGCAGCTCGATGCCGAGGCCGGCCGCACCCTCCAGGCCATCCTCGACACCGAGATCTCGCCCGAGCTGGTGCCGGCGGAGGCCGATGCCGGCCCCCAGAGCACGGAGGCCAAGATCGGCCCCTACGCGCTCCAGGACTTCAACCTGTTCTACACGCTGCGCTACGGGTTCAAGCCCTCGAAGATCGCCTTCCTGGCGCTGCATGCCTGGAGCGCGGCCGAGCGCGGCGCCTGGCCGCCGGACTTCCCCGAGGCGAAGCGGCAGGCCTACGACCTGCCCCAGATCCGGCACTGGCTCGGCGTGTTCCTCGCGCGCTTCTTCGGCTTCAGCCAGTTCAAGCGCTCGGCCCTGCCGAACGGCCCGAAGGTCTCGGCCGGGGGCGCCCTCTCGCCCCGCGGCGACTGGCGGGCCCCCTCGGATGCGAGCGCCCGGATCTGGCTCGCGGAGCTCGAGCGCAACGTTCCCGAAACCTGAGCGACACAAACGCGACGGAATGTGCGACTATGCCGTGGCCTCGGGCATGACCGCGCCGGCCGGCTTCCGGCTCGCGCGGGGTTTCTTGCCGTGACAGGACCGAGCGGGCTCGGGCCCGGCCGTGCGCCCCACCAGGCGCCCAGGCCCGGGCGCCTGGCCCTGCGCAGCCAAGCGGAGGTGCACCGATGCGAAGCTACAACCTGTTTCGCCTGAAGAGCGTGGACGGGCTCTGCTGCGCGGTGCCGGAATCCTGCGCCGTCCCCGCCTTCCTCGGCGGCGGGCGCTGGACCTTCGGCGGCAAGCTCGACGCGAGCACCGACGCGCCCATCGACTTCGACGATCGCGCCGCCGACACCGCGATCCGCTTCAACGGCTTCTACCTGTTCCAGACCGTGGACCGCCGCTTCACCTGCGCCTGACGAGGCGCCGGTGCGGGATTGCGGCGAACATTCCTTAAGGGCTGCATGCGACCTTGGCGTCGATTACGGAGCTTGACGGCCGGATGTCGGAACTTCGCAAAGAGGCGCGCCAGAGGGTCTTCCTCAAGGGCCGCATCATCTTCAACAACGGCGCGTCGAGCATGGACTGCCTCGTGCGCGACTTCTCGCCCTCGGGCGCGCGCCTCGCGCTGAGCGAGACCGCGACCCTGCCCGAGATCTTCGACCTCTTCGTCCCCCAGAAGGACCGAACCTACCGCGCGATGCTGCGCTGGCGGCGCAGCGACGGGGTCGGCATCACCTTCGTGGACGAGGCCGGGCGGCGCGAGACCGTACGGGCCCCGGCACCGCCCGCCGCCGAGCCCGGCCCGCCCCTCGACGCCTCGGTCGCGCTGCTGCTGCGCCGGATCAGCGAGCTCGAGACGGAGAACGCTGCCCTGCGCCGGCTCCTGTCCGGCATGGCCAAGCCCGGTCTGCAAGAGTCCGACCTGCAAGGGTCCGGTCCACACGAGTCCGGCCTGCCCGATCCCGGCACCACCGCGACCGCCGCCTGATCAGGCGGCGAGCGCCGCGCGGATGCGCTCCGCGTGGCCCGCGAGCAGGGCCGGGTCGGCCATCCCGCCCTCGTGGCGCTTCAGCGGCACGCCCTCGCGGCGGGGCACGATGTGGACATGCAGGTGGAACACTGTCTGCCCGCCTGCCGGCTCGTTGTACTGGAACACCGTCAGCCCGTCCGCCGCGAAGGCCGCCTTCACGGCCCGCGCCACCCGCTGCACCGTCGCGGTCAGGGCGGCAAGCGAGGCCGGATCGGCGTCGAGGAGCCCGCGCGCCGGCGCCTTGGGG
This sequence comes from Methylobacterium nigriterrae, assembly GCF_037106235.1. Lineage (NCBI taxonomy): Bacteria > Pseudomonadati > Pseudomonadota > Alphaproteobacteria > Hyphomicrobiales > Methylobacteriaceae > Methylobacterium > Methylobacterium nigriterrae. Next base: position 36,262 of record NZ_JBAWTG010000009.1, read on the forward strand.
ATCACCAGGGTGTGGCCCTCGCCTTGCGGCATCACGTCCATGAAGGCCAGCGTGTGCTCGTCCTCGTAGACCCTGTGGGCGGGAATCTCGCCGCGCAGGATCCTGGCGAAGATGTTGTCGGGGTCGTAGGCGGTCGCTGTCGTCATGGCATCCTTCGGCTGCCGGCTCTCTGATCGGGCCGCACGATGCACCCCGGCGCCGCCCGCGTCCACGGCCCGGCGGCGGAAACCCTCCCCGAACCCGGAGCCGGCGCGGGCGTTGAGCCCTCGCGGCGAACGGCGAGGCTTGGGATCGCGGTTCGGGAACGAGTTCGGGATCGCGACCCGGGCTCCGCCCAGCCGCCCGCAGCGACGGCCGAAGGGACGGCTGAGGAGAGAGCTGACATGGCGCATGAGAGCACGGGCGCGATCTACACCGCGGCGGGCGCCAATCTCGCCATCGCGGCGGCGAAGTTCGCGGGCGCCGTCCTGACCGGGAGCTCCGCGATGCTCGCCGAGGGCACTCACTCGCTGGTCGACACCGCCAACCAGATCCTGCTCCTCGTCGGCCTCAAGCGGGCGAAGAAGCCCGCGGATGCCCGCCACCCCTTCGGCTACGGCCGCGAGGTCTACTTCTACGCCTTCATCGTGGCGCTGTTCATCTTCCTCGGCGGCGGTGCCTTCGCGATCTACGAAGGGTTCCACAAGATCCGGCACCCGGAGCCCGTCTCGGACGCGGTCGTCCTGGGCTTCCACCTCTCGGGCTTCTGGGTGAACGTGGCGATCCTGGGCTTCGCAGTCGCGGCCGAGGGCTATTCCTGCGCCGTCGCCATCCGGTCCTTCTGGGCCGAGAAGGGCGAGCGGCCGCCGGTCACCGCGATCCGCCGCAGCAAGGACCCTGCCCTGTTCACGGTGCTGGTCGAGGACGTTGCGGCGCTCCTCGGCCTGGTGATCGCGCTCGCAGGCGTGGTGCTGGCCGAGACCCTCGACATGCCGGTCCTCGACGGCTGGTCCTCGATCGGGATCGGTCTCGTCCTGATCGGCATGGCGATCTTCCTGATGATCGAGACGCACGGGCTGCTGATCGGCGAGGCCGCCGACCCCGAGATCGTGGCGGCGATCCGGGATGTCGCCCGCACCGAGCCCGGTGTCCGCCACGTCAACGAGGTGCTGACCCAGCATCTCGGCCCCGACGACATCCTGGTGAACGTCAGCCTCGACATGGCCGACCACCTCAGCGCCGGCGAGGTCGAGCGCATGGTCGAGCGCCTCGACCGGACGCTGAAGGCGCGCCACCGCAAGGTGCGGCGGGTCTTCGTCGAGATCCAGGCAAGGGCCGCCGCCGAGAGCCAGATCCGGGCCGTGCAGGGCGGCGCGCGGGCCTGACGCCAGCGGAGCAAGGCGCCTCGTCGGTCGCGAGCGGCCGCGCGATCCCCGATCCGGACCCGGCGGGCCGCTGCGTCAGATCCCCTCGCCGAATACCCCGTCGCGCTCGGCGAGCGCCGCCGTGATGGCCGCCTCGAGGGCGGCGGGCTTCGTCTGCGGCGGGTAGCGGTCGATGACGCGGCCGTCGCGGCCGACCAGGAACTTCGTGAAGTTCCACTTGATCGCCTGCGTGCCGAGGATGCCCGGCCGCTCGCCCTTGAGATGGACGAAGAGCGGCTCGGCCCCGGCGCCGTTCACCTCGACCTTGGCGAGCACCGGGAAGCCGACCTCGTAGGTGAGGCGGCAGAATCGCGCGATCTCGGCGGCGTCGCCCGGCTCCTGCGCGCCGAACTGGTTGCAGGGAAAGGCCAGCACCACGAGGCCCTCCCCGCGATGCCGGCGCCAGAGTGCCTCGAGCCCCTCGTATTGCGGGGTGAAGCCGCATCTCGAGGCCGTGTTGACGATGAGCACGACCTTGCCCCTGTACTGTTCCAGGGGATGCGGCGTGCCGTCGGAGGATTCGGGCGTGAAGTCGTAGATCGTCGTCATGGCGCGATCATGCCGTGCCGGTGGCTCCGGGTCGCGCGGAAAAAGCGGGATCCCGGAGCCGTCCTCAGGCCGCCGTGCGCCGCTCGACGAGGCGCGCGAGATAGGCGCTGCCGAGCGGAATCAGGCTGTCGTCGAAATTGTAGGCGGCGTTGTGCAGGCCCGGCCCCGGCGTGCCGCCGATCCAGGCATAGGCGCCCGGCACCGCCATCACCATGTCGGCGAAATCCTCGCTGCCCATGCGGGGCGTGCAGTCGGCATCGACGTTCTCCGCCCCGAACAGCTCGGTCGCGACCTCGGCCGCGGCCGCCGCCTGCTCGGCGTGGTTCTCGAGCACCGAGAACACGTCGCGGATTTCGACGTCGATCTCGGCGCGATAGGCCGCCGCGAACCCCTTGGCCAGCTCGCGGATGCGCAGGCCGGCGAGTTCCCGGATGTCGCCGTCGAAGGTCCGGATGGTCCCGGCGAGCTGCGCCGATTCCGGCACGACGTTGTAGGCGGCGCCCGCGTGGATCTGCGTGATCGAGACGACGCAGGATTTCAACGGGTCGGCGTTGCGCGAGACGACCGACTGTATGGCCTGCGCGAGCGCGGTCGCCACCAGGATCGGGTCGATGCCCCGGTGCGGCTCGGCCGCGTGCGCCCCGCGGCCCTGGACGCGGATATCGAAGAAGTCCGCGGCCGCCATGATGGGGCCGGGCCGCGTCTTGAGGCGCCCGTGCGGCCCGTGCGGCGAGTTGTGCAGCCCGTAGATCTCGTCGACGGGAAAGCGCTCGAACAGCCCGTCGCGGATCATCGCGCGCGCCCCCCCGAGGCCCTCCTCGGCGGGCTGGAACACGAAGATCGCGGTGCCGTCGAAGTTTCGGGTCTCGGCGAGGTAGCGGGCGGCCCCGACCAGCATCGTGGTGTGCCCGTCATGCCCACAGGCATGCATCTTGCCTGGCACCGTCGAGCGGTAGGGCAGGTTCGTCGCCTCCTCGATCGGCAGCGCGTCGAGCTCGGCCCTGAGGCCGATGCGCCGCCCGTTGTCGGAGCGGCCCTTCAGCACGCCGACGAGGCCGGTGCCGCCGAGCCCCCGGTGCACCTCGATGCCGTAGCCCTGCAGCAGGTCGGCGACAATCCCCGAGGTCCGCACCTCCTCGAAGCCGATCTCGGGATGGGCGTGGATGTCGTGGCGCAAGGCCGTCAGTTCGCCAGCGTAGGTCCTGATGCGGTCGAGCAGGCTCATGGTCACGCCTCCCTCTCACTGCGGCTGCAATCGCGCCTGAAGGGCGTCAGGCTGCCGAGCATCTCGGCCGCTTCCTCGACATGGGCGCGCTCGCGCTTCAGGTAGTCGGCCACCGCCCGGCGGAAGGCCGGGTCGGCAATGTCGTGGGCCGAGTGCATCGTCACCGGCCGGTAGCCGCGGGCGAGCTTGTGCTCACCCTGCGCGCCAGCCTCGACCCGCTTCAGGCCCCGGGCCAGCGCGAAGTCGATGGCCTGATAGTAGCAGACCTCGAAATGCAGGAAGGGATGGTCCTCGATGCAGCCCCAGTTGCGCCCGTAGAGGGCCGCGTCGCCGATCAGGTTGAGGGCGCCCGCGATCGGACGGCCCGCACGGCTCGCGAGGATCAGCAGGACCCGGTCGGCCATGCGCTCGGACAGGAGCGAGAAGAAGCGCCGGTTGAGATAGGGCCGGCCCCACTTGCGCGAGCCCGTATCCGTGTAGAAGCGGTAGAAGGCGTCCCAGTGCGCCTCGGTGAGGTCCGCGCCGGTCACGTGCTCGATCGCGATGCCGTCCGCCAGCGCCTCGCGGCGCTCGCGCCGGATCGCCTTGCGCTTGCGCGAGGCGAGCGCGCCCAGGAAATCCTCGAAAGTCGCGTAGCCGTCGTTCTCCCAGTGGAACTGCTGGTCGGTGCGCTGCAGGAAGCCGAGCGCCCCGGCCCGCGCCCAGTCCCGCTCGGGCATGAAGGTGACGTGGATCGAGGAGGCCTGCGTCTCGTCCCTGAGCGCGCGCAGCCCCGCGACGATGCCGGCGACCGCATCGTCCGGGTCCTCGCCGGGCGCGATCAGGAAGCGCGGGCCGGTAACGGGCGTGAAGGGCACGCTGACCTGCAGCTTCGGGTAATAGGCGCCGCCGGCGCGCTCATAGGCGTCGGCCCAGCCCTGGTCGAACACGTACTCGCCCTGGCTGTGGCTCTTGAGGTAGCAGGGCGCGACGCCGATCAGGCGCTCGCCGCGCTCGACCGCGACGTGGAGCGGCAGCCAGCCGGTCCTGCGGGACACGCAGCCGGACTCCTCCAGCGCCGACAGGAAGGCGTGCGAGACGAAGGGGTTGAAGGTCTCGTCGCCGGCCGCGAGCGTCTCCGGCGAGGTGGCGCAGGCGTCCCACTCGGCCGCGCCGATGGCGGACAGGGCCTGGACGGCACGAACCTGAAGCTCCGCGACAGGCTTCCGCGCCGGCTGGCAGGATGTCTCCATGGTCACGAAACTAGCCGACGGATGGAGCGGAGCAAGCTTCCGGCATGCGTGCTGCTGTCGCGGGTCCGATGATGGTCCGACCGGAGCGACGGCAAGGCCGGATCGATTCCGACACTTGGCGCGAGGCTCGACCGAGAGCTGAGCCTGAGGAGCGCCAATATTCCGGGAGGCGCTCGAAAATGCAACGAAACCGTAGCGTTTCCTTGATTCTCGTGATACGGCAGAAATCTGCGCCGCCGCGATGACGGATCGGATCCTGGTCCGTCGCAATCCGCCGGCGTCGGAGCGATGTTCGGCGCGCCGGAGGCGGCGTCCGGCTTACGAGAGGAGGACGCCGTGGCGCTGCCCGGAACCCAGAGCGACGTGTTTTTCACGACCGACCTGTCGGCGACGAATCCGACGGACGTCCAGATCTATGGCAAATACACGACCTTGCCCGGCAGCGGCGACGGCGGCACGCTGCTGATCCTCGTGCACGGCGCGACCTACGATCACCGCTACTGGGACATGCCGAATGTCGGCAGCCAGTACTCCTTGCCCGATTCCGCGCAGAGCGCCGGCTACGCCACGCTGGCCATCGATCGTCTGGGCAACGGACGGAGTTCCAAGCCTGCCGCGACCGACGTCACCCTGGACAACCAAGCCGACGAGCTCCACGAGATCATCGGCCAAGTCAAAGCCGGCGCCCTCGGCAAGACCTTCGACAAGATCGTCGTTGTCGGACACTCGTACGGTTCGGCCGTCTCCATCACCGAGGCCGGGAAATACAACGACGCCGACGGGCTCCTCGCAACCGGATTTCCGATCAACTCCCCCCTCATCCCGCTGGACTTCAGCACTATTCAGCTGGGTTCGGATGATCCGAACCTGTCGCCGGGGCAGCAGCAGCCCGGCTACGTGACGCTCAAGGCGGGATTCCGGTCGGACTTCTACGACACGACCGATGCCGATCCGCGCGTGATCGCCCAGGACGACGCGATCCGGCAGACGGCTACGATCGGAGAGCGGCAGCCCGCCCCCGAAATCGCAAAATTGATAACGGTGCCCGTGCTGACGATCATCGGCGCGAACGACAGCCGCTTCGTCGTCGGGGGCGACGGGGAGCCGCTCGCCCGGGCGGAAAGCGACGGATATACTTCCGCCTCGTCCCATCAGACCATCATCGTACCGATGTCTGGACACAATCTTCAACTCCAGATCTCGAACGACTACTATGAGAAGGAGTTGTTCGACTGGATCAGCCGCATCACCACCGATCCGAACGGCGGACGGCTCGTGAGGGCCGGTAACGGCGACGACATCCAGGCGGGCGACGATAAGGCGAACGTCCTCGTCGATGGCGGCGGCAACGATATCCTGCTGGGCAAGGGCGGCGACGACCTCTTCGAGGTCGCCTCGGGCAGGAACAGGATCGACGGCGGAACCGGTGTCGACACGGCGAAGTTCAACGTGGCCTTCAAGGATGCGAGCTTCGCCTTCACGCCGAAGAGCGTCACCGTGTCGACCGCCGCCGGGACGACCACGCTGACCGGAGTCGAGCATTTCACCTTCAGCGACCGGAGCTTCGGCGCGCCCGACGACACGCCGCTGGTCGACGAGCTGTTCTACTTCGGCAGCAACGGCGACGTCTTCGCCGCGGGCGTGGACGCGGCGACGCATTACGCGACCTTCGGCTGGAAGGAGGGCCGCGACCCGAACGCGCTCTTCTCCACCAACGGCTATCTCGCCGCGAACAAGGGCACCATCGGCAGCAACGTCGATCCGCTGAAGCACTACGACGCGAGCGGCTGGAAGGAGGGGCGCGACCCCTCGGCGAACTTCGACAACGAGCGCTATCTCGCCGCCAACCCGGACGTCAAAGCGTCGGGCCAGGACCCGCTCAAACACTATCTCGAATATGGTGAGGCCGAGGGGCGCCAGACCTACGCCGCCGTCGGCCGGCCGGGCGATCTCCAGTCGGCCAAGGGCTTCGACGCAGAGTACTACCTGCTGGCGAATCCCGACGTGGCCAAGGCGGCGCTCGCGGCGCCGGGCGGTAGCTTCGCCTTCGCGCAGCAGCACTTCGACACCTTCGGCTGGCACGAGGGCCGCAACCCCAACGCGGTCTTCGACACCAAGGGCTATCTCGCCGCCTATGGCGACGTCGCGCAGGCGAACATCAACCCGCTTGTGCATTACGAGACCTTCGGGTGGAAGGAAGGCCGCGATCCGTCGGCGAGCTTCGACGGCAAGGCGTATCTCGCCACCTATGGCGACGTGAAGGCGGCGGGCATCGACCCGATGCTGCATTACCTGCAGTTCGGCGGCGTCGAGGGACGCAGCGCCTTCGCGGACGGCCATTTCGGCTGATCGCCGCGAACGAAGGCGATAGGGAGGTTCGCAATGCCTCGAAGCGGACCTCCTGCATCGCGCCGCGTGATCCGCCCTGTCACGACGGCCCGGGCCGGCAACCCTGGAAGAACTGCTTGAACGCCGCGTCGTAGCGTTCCCGGCAGGCCTCGTCGAAGCGGCCGTCGGTCAGCCCGAGCATCGCCGACCACTGCATCGCGTGCACGCAGGCGTGAAAGAACGCATCCGCCGCGATCCGCGTGTCGGGCACCGCGATCTCGCCCCGGTCGACGGCCGCGACGACGGCGCGCTCGAGAATGTCGAGCAGCTTCCTCAATCCGAGATCGTAGCTGAGGCGGGCGAGTTCCGGAAAGCGTCCGCTCTCGGCGGCGATCAGCCTGACGAACGCGACGTTCCTGGGCAAGAGGTTAAGCTCGACGAACTTCAGCCCGACGGCGTGCAGCCAAGCCTCGAACGGATTGCCGCCGATCGCCGGCAAGCCGGCTTCCAGATCGCCCATGTTCTTGCCGAACTCGCGCCGGATCACGGCCTCGAACAGCGCCGCCTTGCTCGGGAAACGATGGTAGAAAGTCCGCTTCGAGACGCCGGCTTCGGACGCCACGGTCTCGATGCTCGTCGCCCCGTACCCCTGAGCGAGGAACAATTCGAACGCCGCATCGAGCACCTTGGCGGTCAGCGTCTCGACCTCGTCCCGTCGAGGCCGGCCACCGAGCGATCTCCGCTTGCGCGGCGGTGCGGCAGGTTGCGCCGCGTCTCTCGCGCGACCCGTCATCGCGTTCGATCGATCCGGCCACCCTGCAGGACAGCCCGGCGCGAATGGCCGCCGGGCGGGCTGCGAAGCGGGTGGCCGCCGCCGCAGCGCGTCACGGCCTGAACCCCTCGAACACCATCTGGTCCGCGTTCGCGCGCGCGTTGCGGCGCTGGGCCTCGGTGCGCACCGTCCAGGCCATCACCGGGCGCCCCCCGAGGAGGCGGGCGAGGTAGGTCGGCGCGCAGGGCAGGTCGTCGACGCGCCAGGACAGGAAGTCGGGCCGCGTCTCGTCGAAATGCAGCAGGTCCGAGAGCGCGCGGCGCGCGCTCTCCGACATCGGGGCGTAGGCCGGGTCGTCCTGGGTGGTCTCGGCGACGATGCCGCGGGGGATGTCCGGCGCCAGTTCCCGCAGGGCCGCGACGATGCCGGGGTCGAAGGATTTCAGCGCCACCGGCCCGTCGTAGCCCTTGACCGTCCCGACGACGCGCCGTGTCAGGGTCAGGTCGCCCGAATAGTGCGACTTGATCTCGACGACGAGCGGCACCCGGCCGGCGATCTCGGCGAGGAGGGCCGACAGTGTCGGGATGCGCTCGGGCGTGCCCGCGACCGTCAGCGTCCCGAGTTCCGAGGCGAGGCGGGAGGCGATGGGCTGGCTGGCCTCGGTGAGGCGGCCGAGCGCCTCGTCGTGGAACACCATGGCCTCGCCGTCCGCGCTCGGCTGCACGTCGCACTCGATCGCGTAGCCGGCCGCGACCGCGGCGCGGGCCGCCGCCAGCGTGTTCTCCGGGATCCCGGCCGCCCGGTCGTGCAGGCCGCGATGCGCGATCGGCCGGGCGGTGAGCCAGGCGGGCGCGTTCGGCGCCACTCAGCGCACCTCGAACATCGCCTCCACCTCGACCGCCGCGTCGAGGGGAAGCTCGGCGACGCCCACTGTCGAGCGGGCGTGGCGCCCGCGATCGCCCAGGATCTCGACCATCAGGTCGGAGGCGCCGTTCATGATGCCGGCGAGCCCCGCGAAGCTCGGCACCGCGTTGATGAAGCCGCCGAGGCGCACGCATTGCACGACGGCGTGGTCGAGGTCGCCCACCGCCGCGTCGAGCTGCGCCAGCACGTTGAGGGCGCAGAGGCGCGCCGCCGCGACGCCCGCCTCGGGCGAGACCTCGGCCCCGAGCTTGCCGATATGGGCCGGGTCGAGCTTGCCGTCCGGGCCGAAGCAGATCTGGCCCGAGATGACGACGAGGTGGCCCGTGCGCGCGAAGGGCACGTAATTCGCCACCGGCGCCGCCGCCCTCGGCAGGCTGAGGCCCAGGCGCTGCAGGCGTTCCTTGACCGTGCTCATGCGTTGCTCCCCGATTCTCGTCCGGTATCCCGTGCCGTGCGGGTTGTCTGCACAGGCGCGCGGATCCGCGCAAGGGCGCCGCGCGGGGCCGGGCGGGCCGACCCGGGATTCAGCTCACGAAACGGGCCCGGGACAGGTCCATGTCACGCGCCTGTACCGGACCTGTGATTGACAGACGGGGTCCGTTTCATAGTAATCGCGCGCGTGCCGCCCGCTTGACGAGGCGGCACTTTCATTTGGAGCGGGCGCGCCCGCGAGGCCAGACACGGAGACGACATCGTGACCTCCGCCCTTCTGCCGACCTATGCCCGGGCCCCGATCGCCTTCGAGCGCGGCGAGGGGGCGTGGCTCGTCGCGCGCGGGGGCGAGCGCTATCTCGATTTCGGCGCCGGCATCGCCGTGAACGCGCTGGGCCACGCACACCCGCACCTCGTCGCGGCGCTCACCGAGCAGGCCGGCAAGCTCTGGCACACCTCGAACCTGTTCGAGATCCCGGAAGGGGAGCGGCTGGGGCGGCGCCTCGTCGACGCCACCTTCGCGGACGTCGCCTTCTTCGCCAATTCCGGCGCGGAGGCGAACGAGGCCGCCCTCAAGATGGCGCGCAAGTACCACGCCGCCGGCGGCCATCCGGAGCGCTTCCGCATCGTCACCTTCGAGGGCGCCTTCCACGGGCGGACGCTGGCGACCATCGCGGCCGGGGGCCAGCAGAAATACATCGAGGGCTTCGGCCCCAAGGTCGAGGGCTTCGACCAGGTGCCGGCCGGCGACTTCGCGGCGCTCGAGGCCGCGATCGGGCCGGAGACCGCCGCCCTGATGATCGAGCCGATCCAGGGGGAGGGCGGCGTTCGGGTGATTCCGCACGCGGACCTGCGCCGCCTGCGCGCGCTCTGCGACGCGCACGGCCTCCTGCTGATCATGGACGAGGTGCAGACCGGCGTCGGGCGCACCGGCCGGCTGTTCGCGCACGAATGGTCGGGCGTGAGCCCGGACATCATGAGCGCGGCCAAGGGCATCGGCGGCGGCTTCCCGCTCGGCGTCTGCCTCGCGACAAGCGAGGCCGCGCGCGGCATGACGGCGGGTACCCACGGCACCACCTTCGGTGGGAACCCGCTCGCGATGGCGGTGGGCAACGCCGTCCTCGACGTTGTGCTGGCCGACGGCTTCCTGGAGCATGTCGGCCGCGTCGGCCTCGCGCTCAAGCAGAAGCTCGCGGGCCTGCGCGACCGCCACCCGGGAATCGTCCAGGAGATCCGCGGCGAGGGCCTGATGCTCGGCCTCAAGCTCGGCATCCTCAACACGGACTTCGCGGTCGCCGCGCGGGCCGAGCACCTGCTCGTGATCCCGGCCGGCGACAACGTGGTCCGGCTCCTGCCTCCGCTGATCATCACGGAGTCGGACGTGGCCGCCGCCGTCGAGCGCCTGGAGGCGGCGGCCGTGGCCCTGGAGCCGAGCCTGCGCGGCGCGGCCGAGTGAGCGCCGCCCTGGACACCTGTTTCAAAGATCGATCGTGATGCAAGCCCAGACCAACGGGACCGTGCAGGTCCCCGGCCCGAGCGGCCCCCGCCACTTCCTCGACCTGAAGGACTTCTCCGGCGACGAGCTGCGCGCCATGCTCGACGCGGCCGCGTCCATCAAGGGCCGCCGCCGCAAGGGCGAGCCGCCTGCGGAGCGCCCGCTCGCCGGCAAGACGCTCGCGATGGTGTTCGACCGGCCCTCCACCCGCACCCGCGTCTCCTTCGACGTGGCCATGCGCGAGCTCGGCGGCGAGACCCTGATGCTGACGGGCAGCGAGATGCAGCTCGGCCGCGGCGAGACCGTCGGCGACACCGCCCGCGTGCTCTCGCGCTTCGTCGACGCGATCATGATCCGCATCCTCGACCACGGGCTGATGCTGGAGCTCGCCGACTTCGCCACCGTGCCGGTGATCAACGCGCTCACCAAGGTCTCGCATCCCTGCCAGATCATGGCGGACGTCCTCACCTTCGAGGAGCATCGCGGCCCGATCCGGGGGCGCACGGTGGCGTGGTCGGGGGATGCCAACAACGTGCTCGCGAGCTGGGTGCACGCCGCGGCGCGCCTCGACTTCACCCTCAACGTCGCGGCGCCGCCCGAGCTCGCGGCCCCGCCGGCGCTGCTCGCCTGGGCGAAAGACCAGGGCGCGCGGATCAACGTCACCACCGATCCCTTCGAGGCGGTGGACGGGGCGGAGGCGGTCGTGACCGATTGCTGGGTGTCGATGGGCGACGACGACGACCACCACCGCCACAACCTGCTCGGCCCCTACCAGGTCAACGCCAAGCTGATGGCGGCCGCCGCCAAGGACGCGATCTTCATGCACTGCCTGCCGGCCCACCGCGACGAGGAGGTCACGGCCGAGGTGATCGACGGGCCGCAATCCGTGGTCTTCGACGAGGCCGAGAACCGGCTCCACGCCCAGAAGGGCATCCTGGCCTGGTGCCTCCGCGCGAACGGGCTCTGAGGGGCGGGGCCCCTCGCGAAGGCGGCGGGGCCACCCCATATCGGGACCGAGCGCACGCCGCTCCTCCCCATCAGGCGACGACCTGCACGCCGCGCGCAGCCGGACCGGCCGCGGGCGGCGCGACGCACCCCCTCTCCCGTCCGGGAGAGGGCCGGGGTGAGGGGTCCAGGTCTTTCCGGACAGGTCGCACCCCTCACTCGGTCCGCTTCCGCGGACCCGACCTCTCCCGCACGGGCGAGGTGGCCCGCGTCCTCGCCGCACGCGTCGAGGAGAGGTCGGCGGACCGGAACAGCATATCAGCGGAGAGGCCATGACCGCCGGAACCGAGACGTCCACCACACCCGCCGACGGCCGCGAGGGCCTCGACGACGCCGTCCTGCCCTTCGCGGTCGAGGCCCTCGACGTGCGCGGGCGCGTCGTGCGGCTCGGCCCCGCCGTCGACACCATCCTGCGCCGGCACGGCTACCCCGACCCGGTGGCGCGCCTCCTCGGCGAGGCCGCGGCGCTCACCGTGCTGCTCGGCTCCTCCCTCAAGTTCGAGGGCCGCTTCCAGCTCCAGACCAAGACGGACGGCCCGGTCGAGATGATCGTGGTCGATTTCGAGGCGCCGGACCGCGTCCGCGCCACGGCCCGCTTCGATGCCGGGCGCGTCGCGGCGCTGGGCTCGGGCCCGCTCAGGACCGCGGACCTCGTCGGCCAGGGCCACCTCGCCATGACGATCGACCAGGGCTCGGCGGCGAGCCGCTACCAGGGCGTCGTCGCGCTCGAGGGCCAGAGCTTCGAGGAGGCCGCCCACCAGTATTTCCGCCAGTCCGAGCAGATCCCGACCCAGGTGCGCCTCGCGGTGGCCGAAGCCTTCGAGGACGGCGCGGCCCGCTACCGGGCGGGCGGGCTCCTCGTGCAGTTCCTGCCCCAGTCGATCGACCGGGCGCGGCTCGCCGACCTGCCGCCCGGCGACATCCCGGAAGGCCACGCCCATCTCGAGGCCGGCGGCGCGCCCGAGGACGATGCCTGGGTGGAGGCGCGCTCGCTCGTCGGCACGGTCCAGGACCACGAGCTCGTCGACCCCGCCGTCTCCGCCGAGCGCCTGCTCTACCGCCTGTTCCACGAGCGCGGCGTGCGGGTGTTCGAGGCGCAGGGCGTGTCCGAGCAGTGCCGCTGCTCGCCCGAGCGCGTGATGGGCATGATCCGCTCCTTCTCGGCGGAGGACCGCCGCGACATGGTGGCGGATGACGGGCGCATCGGCATCACCTGCGAGTTCTGCTCCCGCCGCTACGAGCTCGACCCGGCCCAGGTCGAGGCCGAGATCGCGGCCAAGCATTGACGCCGTGCCGGGCGTCCAAGGCCCGGCTCGACGGCGGAACGGCCAAGCTCAAGCGCTGATGTCGCCAGTAGAACCGTCAACCTTCGATTGAACCCTTTCGAGACCTTCGGCGTTTCGAGAGCCACGAACGGTATCGGAGGGTACGACATGAAGAAGCTAGCGATTGGATTGGCAGCACTGCTGTTCAGCACGTCCGTCTACGCGCAGAACGCCGGCGGCGGGATGGACAGGGGCGCGGGCGGCAATGCCGGCGGCGCGCGGGCCGGCATGGGTGCCGGCGACAAGGCCGGTGCCCGCAACGCGGAGACGGGCGACCGGAGCGCGCAGCGCGATTCGGGTGACCGGGGCGGCATGCAGGCCCGCAGCGGCGGCCGCGAGGGTGCGGATCGCCAGGGTGCCGAGCGGGCCGACCGCCAGGGCGCCGAGCGCGGCGACCGCAGCACGGACCGGGCCGATCGCCGCGGCGACCGCGACGCGGACCGCTCGGTGCGGGCCGAGCGCAGCGACATCCGCGGGAGCCGGCGCGACCGCGTCAGCGAGAATCGCCGCGTTGACCGCACCGACGTCCGCTCTGAGCGCGTCGAGGGTGGCTACCGGCGCGAGGGCCGGTTCGTGTTCATCGGCGGGCGCCGGGTCGTCTACGGCTCGCCCGAGTATCGCCGCCTCGTCACTGTCGAGCATCGCCGCGGCGGGCCGCGCCGCTACGTGACGATTCGCGGCCAGCGGGTGATCTACGGCTCGCCGGAATACCGCCGCCTCGTCAGCGTGCGCGAGGAGCGGCCGGGCCACACCCGCTACGTCACCATCCGGGGCCAGCGCGTCATCTACGGCTCGCCCGAGTACCGCCGCCTCACGGTGACGTCGAACGAGCGCCGCGGCGGCACGGTCAACGCGAACTTCAGCGAGCGCAGCCGCAGCACCGTCGAGCACCGCGGTCGCTCCGAGGAGCGCAGCGCCGAGCGCGGCCGGGACCGCGACGAGCGCGGCTTCCGAAACGAGGCGAACCGCGGCGGGCGGAACGAGATGCGCGACCAGGGCAACCGCGCCGGCAACGCGATGCAGCAGGGTGAGCGCAGCGGCGGCCAGTCGGGCATCCGCAACGCCTCCGAGCGCGGCGGCGCCGAGCAGGCCGGGCGCGGCGGCACGGGCCGGAGCGGCCAGGGCGGCGAGCGCGGCACGGCCGGCGCGCGCTGAACCGGAACGCGTTCGATCAGGGAAGGGGCCGGCTTGCCGGCCCCTTTCTCGTGCGCGAGGCGGCGAAGGCGAGGGGGGCCGTCGCGGCGGGGCGGCCGTATCAGGTCTTCAGCACCGGCTCCGCGATGTCGCCGCCGCCGCGGCGGGCGAGGTAGTCGGGCTGGAACAGGCACATCCGCACGGCGTCGCGGTACTTGCCGTTCACGAAGAACTCGTCCCGCAGCACGCCCTCGGTCCGGAAGCCGCAGCGCTCGTAGATGCGCACCGCGCGGGCATTGTCCTTGTCCACGTGCAGGTAGAGCTTGTGGATGTTCAGCACACTGAAGGCGTAGTCGATGGCGATGCGGGTCGCTTGGCCCGCGTAGCCGCGGCCCTGGAAGGCGGGGTGCAGCGCGATCTGGAACTCGCAGCGCCGGTGCAGGTGGTTGATCTCCACGAGCTCGACCATGCCGGCCGATTCGTTGCGGTCCGTCGCCACGATGAAGCGCCGCTCGGTCTGGTTGTGGATGTTGCGCTCGTAGAGCTGCGCCAGCTCGGCGAAGGACTCGTAGGCCTCCTCGAACCAGTAGCGCATGATGCTGTCGTTGTTGTTGAGCTGGTGCACGAAGAGCAGGTCCTCGCGCTCGAGCGGGCGCAGCTTGATCCGCGCCGCCTCCGCCGTCGTGCTCCCGCTCATGACGCACAGGCCTCCGCCAGCCGCCGCATGAAGGCCTCGCCGTCGGCGAGGGCCTGCAGGGTGATGAACTCGTCGGGCTGGTGCGCCTGGTCGATCGAGCCCGGGCCGCAGACCACGGTCGGGAGGCCGGCCGCCTGGAAGCGCCCGGCCTCCGTCGCGTAGGGCACCGAGATCGTGCGGTTGCGCCCGGCGAGCCGCAGGGCGAGGCGCTCGGCCTCGGAGCCCGGCTCGGGGGCGAGCCCCGGCACCGCTACCTCTTCAAGGGTCTCGATCGACCCGTAGGCGCCGTAGCGGTTGAGGCGCTCGCGCGTCACGTCCTCGACCTTGCGGGCGAACAGCGCCGGGATCTCGGTCATGTCGAGGTCGGGCAGGCCGCGGAACTCCCAGTGGAAGGTGCAGACCTTCGGCAGGATGTTGCGGGCGGTGCCGCCCGCGATCGTGCCGACATGCACCGTGGTGGCGGGCGGATCGAAGCGCCCGCTGGCGTCGCCCCGGGCGATCATCAGGTCGGCGATGCGGTTGAGCTCGCCGACGAGGTCGCAGGCCGCCATGACGGCGTTGGCGCCGAGCTGCGGCTTCGAGGAATGCGCCTCATGGCCGTGCACGGTGGTGAGGTAGGTGACAATGCTCTTGTGGGCGTCGGCGACCTCGAGCCCGGTGGGCTCGCCCACGATCACCGCGCCCGGTCGCGGCAGGTCGGCGCCGAAGCGCGCGATCGTGTCGGCTGCGCCGAGGCAGGTCGTCTCCTCGTCGTAGGAGAGCAGGATGTGGATCGGCCGCGCAAGGTCCCGCTCGCGGAAGTCCGGCACGGCGGCGAGCGCCAGCGCGCAGAAGCCTTTCATGTCGACGGCGCCGCGCCCGTAGGCCCGCCCGTCGGCGACCCGCAGCCGGAACGGGTCGCCCGTCCAGGCCTGCCCCGTCACCGGCACCACGTCGGTGTGGCCCGAGAGCACGACGCCCCCGTCCCGCATCGGGCCGATCGTGGCGAACAGCGCGGCCTTGTCGCCGGCCGCGCTCGGCATTAGCAGATGGGGCACGCCCCAGCCCCCGAGATAATCCGACACCCAGTCGACCAGCGCGAGGTTCGGCCTGGAGCTCTCGGTGTCGAAGGCGACGAGGCGCTCCAGGATCTCGAGCGGGGTGAGGCGCTCTCCCGGTCCCGGCATCGCAATCCCCCTGACCCTCTGGAGCGCTCCTCGCCGAAGTCGAAGCCGGTTCGGCGTGAAGGAACGCGTCAAACGAAACGCGGGGACGTGACCCGGCCCGGGCGTGGTCGGATCGGGCTCCAAGTCCCCGCCATCGAGCCAATGCGCGGGCGGACCGCCGGTTGCGAGGCGCTCAGTGCAGGCTGCGGCGGACGTGGGGGCTGTCGAGGGAGAAGGCCGGGATCTCGGCCTCGAAGCTCTCGCCGGCCACCGTCGCCATGGTGTAGCTGCCGGCCATCAGTCCGTCCGGCGTGTTGAGCGGGCAGCCGCTCGTGTAGCTGAAGGACTCGCCGGGCTCCAGCACCGGCTGCTTGCCGACGACGCCCGCCCCGCGCACCTCCTGGCAGGCCCCGTGCCCGTCGATGATGCGCCAGTGGCGCGAGCGCAGCTGCACCTGCTCGGTGCCGTTGTTCACGATCTCGACCGTATAGGCGAAGAAGTAGCGGCTCTCGCCCGGCGAGGATTCCTCCTCGACGAAGCGGGGCATCACGGTCACGCTGATTCCGCGCGTCTCGGCCTTGTACATCGTCCGGATCGGCCTCCCTGACCGAGTGCGCGATTCGGCTCGCGCGTCCCGCGAAGCCGCGCGACAGGCTCGGAGCGACGTGGTACGTGGCGGCGAAAACGGCGTCAATCGCGGCGAAGTACGTCGCGCAACCGAGGTACGTTTCAGGCATGGTCGACGAGGCCCTGCACCGCCCGCGGGCTCTCGGAAGGCTGCGGCGCGGGCGCTCCGGCAGCCTCGCGCGCGCGGGCCTCGCCGGGCTCGCGCTGCTGTTCGCCTGGCAGGCGCCCGGCACGAATGGCTGGGCGGCGGCCGCGCTCCTCGGCGCGTTCCTCCTCGACGCTTCGAGCCGGGCCGCGGCGGCCCTCGCGGCGCGGCGCGGCGGGGTCGGGGGGGCCTCGGCGGCCTGCCCTCCCTCGTCCTCGGCCTCGGCTCGGGCACCGGGCTCGGCGCCGCCGCCCTGGCGCTCGTCCTCGCGCTCGCAGCCTGGCCGCAGGCCTTCCCGGTGCTCGCGAGCGCGCTCGCGGGGCTCGTGGCGATCGGCGCCTGCGCCCGCCTCGCGCTCGCCCGGATCGTGCTGCGGCTCGCGCGCGAGCCCGACTTAACGGGCCCTTAGGGCCAAGCGCGGGACAAGATGCGAGTTTGGCGGGGAAGGCGGAGGGGGTGCGCGCGGTGAGCATGAACACGACGCGGAATCCAGCCGACCAGCCCCGCGACGGCATCCTGCCCGCTCAGGGGATCGCGGCGCTCACGGAGGCCGGCAGCATCCGCCCGGCGAGCCCCTACGCGGCCGACCAGATCCAGCCCGCGAGCCTGGATCTCCGCCTCGGCCGGCGCGCCTTCCGGGTGCGCACGAGCTTCCTGCCGGGGGCGAGCCGCAGCGTCTCGACCGGCGTCGGGGCCTTCGCGTTCCACGCGATCGACCTGACGGGCGGGGCGGTGCTCGAGACGGGCTGCGTCTACATCGCCGAGCTGCAGGAGGCCCTGGCGCTGCCGCCGGACGTCTCGGCCGGCGCCAACCCCAAGAGCTCGACCGGCCGCATCGACGTCTTCACCCGCGTCATCACCGACCACGCGGTGGCCTTCGACCAAGTGGAGGCCGGCTATCACGGCCCCCTCTACGCCGAGATCTCGCCCCGCACCTTCCCGGTCCTCGTGCGCACCGGCTCGCGCCTGTCGCAGATCCGCTTCCGCCGGGGCGAGGTGCGGCTGCGGGATTCCGAGCTCGCCGACCTCCACGCCCGCACGCCGCTCGTCAGCGCGGCGGCTCCCTCGTTCCAGGGGGGCGTGGCCGTCTCGGTCGACCTCGCGGGCTTCGACGGTCTGATCGGCTACCGGGCGAAGCGCCATACCGGCCTCGTCGACGTCGACGCGCCGGGCCGCCACCGCGCCGCCGATTTCTGGGAGCCGCTCGCGGCCGACGGCTCCGGCATGCTGATCCTCGATCCGGGCCAGTTCTACATCCTGGCCTCGAAGGAATCCGTGGTCGTGCCCCCCGACCACGCCGCCGAGATGGTGCCGTTCGATCCCCTCGTCGGCGAGTTCCGGGTGCATTACGCGGGCTTCTTCGATCCGGGCTTCGGCTTCGCGGAGGCCGGGGGCTCGGGTGCGCGGGCCGTGCTCGAGGTGCGCTCCCGCGACGTGCCCTTTCTCCTCGAGGACGGGCAGATCGTCGGCCGCCTCGTCTACGAGCGCATGGCGGAGGCGCCCGCCACCCTCTACGGGGCGGGCGCCGGCTCGAACTACCAGGCGCAGGGCCTGAAGCTCTCGAAGCACTTCGCGTAACCCGCCGTCCGGCCCGCGCGGAGCGCTCGCGCGCCGCGCGGGCCAATCGCTCAGGCCGCTCGGATGTCGGCGAGGAAATCCTCGACCTCGCGCTGTACGTTCTCCGACTGCAGGGCGAGCTCGGCCGCCGCCGCCATCACCTGCTGCGCGGCGCTGCCGGTCTCGCTCGACGAGGCCAGCACCTTCGACACGTTCTCGGAGACGTCCTGCGTGCCGCGGGCCGCCTCGGACGCGTTCCGGGCGATCTCGCCGGTCGCGGCGGTCTGCTCCTCGACCGTGGCGGCGATCGTGCCGGCGATCGCGTTGACCGAGACGATCGTCTCCCCGATCTGGCGGATCGCCGTGACCGCCTGCGCGCTCGCCTCCTGGATCGCCGCGATCTGCTCGCCGATCTGGCTCGTGGCGTGGGCCGTCTGGCCGGCGAGGTCCTTGACCTCGGCGGCGACGACGGCGAAGCCTCGACCCGCCTCGCCGGCGCACGCGGCCTCGATCGTCGCGTTCAGGGCGAGCAGATTCGTCTGGCCGGCGATGCTGGAGATCAGGGTGACGGCCGCGCCGATGCGCTCGGCAGCCGCGGCAAGGCTCGTCATCGCCGCATCCGTGGTCGTGGTCTCCCGGGCTGCATGAGCGGCCACCTCGTTGGAGCGCTGCACCTGCCGCTCGATCTCCTGCAGGGAGGCGACCAGCTCCTCGGCCGCAGCGGCCACGGTCTGCACGTTGGCCGAAGTCTCCTCCGCGGCCGCGCTCGATGCCACGGCCTGGCCGTTGGTCGCATCCGCGACCTGGGTCATCGAGCGCGCCGTCGCGTCGAGTTCCGTGGCGGCCGAGGTGACGATGGCGATCGCGCCGGCGATTCTGGCCTCGAAGCCGCGCACCAGCTCGTCGACCCGATCAGCCCGGCGCTGCCGCGCCGACTGCTCCGCGACCTGCCGCGCCTCCAGATCGGCCCGGGCAAGGGCGTTGGCCTTGAAGACCTCGAGTGCGCGGCCGAGCGCCCCGATCTCGTCGCCCCGGTCGGTCCCCGTGACCGGGACGGTGAGATCGCCCCGGGCGATGGCCTGGACGGTCCGGTTGAGCGTCTGCAGCGGCCCGGAGATCGACCGGCCGAGCAGCAGCGCGCCGAGCCCCCCGAAGGTCACGCCGACGACCGAGACGGCGATCGCGATCGCGAGGATCTGCGTCACCGCGCTGCCGGCGAGGGCGATCTGCTTGTCGCGCAGCTCGATCATATGGCCGCGCAGGGCCGCGGTGTCGGCACCGAGCCGCACGGCGAGCTGCTGCCACTCCACGATGCCGCGGTCGACGTCCTTGGCCGCGACGGTGAGGGTCTCGATCCCGCCGAGGAGCCGGTCCAGGGTCGGGCCGGTCTCGCCGAGGAGGTCCCGCACCGCGCCGGAGGCGGGCGGGTTCGCCTTCATCTCGGCCGTCTCGGACCGGGTCCGACGCTCCGCGGCGGTCAGGATATCGAGCTCGTCGGCCGTCGGCCGCGTGACGTATCGGCGGGCCGACGCGATCAGGGATTGCAGCGCCTGCTGGACGCGGAACGCCGTGCCGGTGGCGGCATCGCTCGCGGCCACCATCTGAAGCGTCACCGTCGTGTAGTGGTTGGTCAGGCGCGCCGCGGCAGCGACCATCCCGGACAATGTGGCATCGCGCAGCTTCGTCGCCGCGACGATCTTGTCGAAGCGCTGATCGAGCGTCGCGATGTCCCGCTTCAGGCCGTCGGAGCCCTCGGCCAGCAAACCGTCCAGCTTCGCGAGACGGGCCTGCACCTCCTTTTGCGCGCCGCGAACGGCCGTGAGCTCGGCACCGCCGGGCGAGCGCATGTAGCGCGTCACCTGCACCTCGTCGTCGCTCAGGGCGCTGGCGAAGTCGGACAGGGCTTCCGATCGCGTGGCCGCCGCGTCGATCTCGGAGACGTTCGCTCCCACCGTGCGCAGGCTCAGGCCGTTGAACACGGCGATGCCGCACAGGAGCAGGAGGATCAGGCCGAACCCGAAATTGATCCTGGTGCCGATCGGGCGATGGGCGAGGCGAGCGTACAACGACATCATCAGTCTGCCTTTAGATCGAATCGA
This sequence comes from Methylobacterium nigriterrae, assembly GCF_037106235.1. NCBI lineage: Bacteria > Pseudomonadati > Pseudomonadota > Alphaproteobacteria > Hyphomicrobiales > Methylobacteriaceae > Methylobacterium > Methylobacterium nigriterrae. The sequence goes on from NZ_JBAWTG010000009.1 coordinate 56,356, forward strand.
TGGTCCGCGGCGGCGAATGCCTCTTGTCCCTGCGCGGTCCCTTATCCCGCGATCAGGCGGCGGGTCGGGCCCCACGGCGGCCCTCGGAGCGCCGCGTCCCCGGTCCCGGGGTCACGGACGGCACTCCAACCCCTCACGGCGCCACGCCGCCTCGCGCCGAACCGGTATCCGCCTCGGCCGAGCGTGCTCTAGGTGCCGTAGGAACGGATCGCGTCGAGCGTCGCCTTGCCGAACTTGGCCTCGAACTGCTTCAGGGCCGGCTGCGAGGCGGCGATGAAGGCCGCGCGGTCGATCTCGGACAGGACCGTCATGCCGCGCCGCTTGAGCTCGGCGATGTTGTCGTTGGCCGTCCGGTCGCCGGCCTCGCGCGAGGCCGGCCCGGCCGCACGGGCCGCGGCGCTGAACACGGCCCGCTCGTCCTCCGTCAGCGCATCGCTCGCGCGGCGCGACATCAGCAGGATTCCCGTGGAGTAGACGTGCCCGGTCAGGCTCAGATACTTTTGAACCCGGTAGAATCCGCCGCCCATGATGTTGGCCAGCGGGTTCTCCTGCCCCTGGAACTCGCCCGCGCTGAGTGCCCCGAACAGTTCCGGGAACGGCAGCGGCTGGGCATCCGCGCCCAGCGCCTTGAACCCGGCCAGCATGGCCTCGGATTGCGGCACCCGCACCTTGAGTCCCGCGAGGTCCCGCGGCGTCGTCACCGGCACGGTCGTGGTCGTGAGGTGGCGCAGGCCGTTCTCGCACCAGGCCAGGCCCACCAGGCCCGTATTGTCGAACGAGGCGAGCGCCGCCTGCCCGATCGGCCCGTCGAGGACCGCGCGGGCATGGGCGACGTCGCGGAACAGGAACGGAATGTCGAAGACGCTGAGCTTGGGCGCGAAGCGCTCGTAGCCCGCGCTCGAGGTGACGACGAGCTCGAGGGCACCCTTGGCTGCGTCCTGCGTGGTCTCCGCCTCGCCGCCGAGCGTCCCGCACGGGTAGACGTCGACCCGCATCCGGCCAGCGGACAGGGCCGTCACCCGCTCGGCGAAGCTCACCGCGCCGGAGCCCATCTGCGACAGGTTGCCGTTCGTCACGCCGAGGCGGAAGACCTTCGCTCGCGTGCTCGCGTTCGCAGGCCGTGCCAGCAGGCCGACCGAGGAGACCGCGGCCCCGCAGCCCCGGAGAAACTGCCTTCGATCCACGGCGTCCACTCCCGAAATCTTGATGGCAGACGATAGTGTCGAAACAGTTAACCGTCAGTTAATCTGTGGCGATTTAAATGGTTTCGATGGTAAATTCCTTGAATACAACCCGCAACTGCGCGCCATCGATGGATTTTGTCCTCTATACGCCCGCGTCCTATGCTCACAAAAAGCTCATGAATTCGCGAAGGCCGCCCCATCCGTCGCAAAAATGGCTCAGAACGCCTTGAGCCACCTGATGGCGGACCGCTTCCGGCATCCCGCCCGCCCATCAGGTCACCGGTCTTAAACGGCCGCCGCGCGGCCGACGCCGAGAGTCCCGCTCCCGGCCGCGCCCGCAAGGCGCTCTCCTACACAGGTCACGACGACGAGCCGCGCCCGCGAAAACAGGTCCGGACGGGGCGCTTCGCGGCGCTCATCAGTCTCTCCGCCGGGCGTCTGGCCTTGAGGCGGGTGTCCACAAGTCTTAACCGGTACCGATGCACTTTCTCGCACCGCTCTCCGCCGTCCGCGTCTTCGAGGCCGCCGCGCGGCGGCGCTCCTTCAAAGCCGCGGCGGGTGAGATCCATCTCACGCCGAGCGCCGTGAGCCATGCCGTCCGCAAGATGGAGCAGGCGCTGGGCGTCGTGCTGTTCGAGCGCAACGGGCAAGGCGTCGCGCTGACCCCGGCCGGGGAGGCGCTGCTCGACCACGTCTCGCGCGCTTTCACCGAACTCAACCGCGGGCTTGAGCTGGTCTCGACGCGCGCGCCGCAACTCCTGCGCCTGCACTGCGCTCCGAGCTTCGCCGCGCAATGGCTCACGCCGCGCCTCGCGCGCTTCCTGGCCGAGCATCCCGGCTTCGAAGTGCGCCTCGCGGCCGGAGCGGAGTACGCGCGCTTCACGGATGACGAGTTCGACGCCGACATCGTCTACGGGCGGCCGCGCGTGGAGGGCTTCGCCGCGATGCCGCTCAAGGTCGAGACGGTCACGCCGCTCTGCACGCCGGAGCTCGCGGCCGGCATTCGCCAGGCCTCCGATCTCGAAGGCCGCGTGCTGATCCAGAGCGACAACAAGCTGGTGCGCTGGCCGCACTGGTTCGAGCGCAACGGCATCCGCAGCGTGCCGCAGGCGGCCATCCGGTTCGACCGCAGCTTCCTGGCCATCGCGGCGGCGGCGGACGGGCTCGGCGTTGCCCTCGAATCGACGCTGCTCGCGGAGCGCGAGCTCGCCAACGGCCGCCTCGTGGCCCCGCTGGCGTCGCGCGCCGAGAACGTCACCTATGTCGGTCATCACCTCGTCTTCCCGAACGACGGGCACCGGCGCGCGCCTCTGCGGGTCTTCGCGGGCTGGCTCGCGCGCGAACTCGCCGTGGATCCCTGCCCAATACTGATCTGAGCCTGGGGGTCGACGCATCCGGCCAGGTTCGCGGCGCGAGATGAATCGAATTCATCTCAGGCTGCAATATTCGCGTTTGTGTACGAACGCGGGGCGCATCATCCTCTCCGGACAAGAAAAGTTCGTGGGGAAGCGGGCAAGATTGCGAGTCCGCAGGAGATTGCAAAGCGTTCTTCTGAGTTGTTCTCGACTCAAATCGGATCGCTCAAATTGCAGATACCTCCTCGCGATGGTGCACGGCTCGCCGGCTCGGCGATCCGCCTGGAGGGTTGCATGCTGCTGAGAGAAAAAGTCTGCGTGATTACGGGTGCCGCGTCCCCCCGCGGGATCGGCAAGGCCACGGCGCGCCTGTTCGCCGAGCACGGCGGCCGCGTCGTGATCCTCGACCTCGATGCGGGCCAGGCGGAGGCGGCGGCCGGCGACGTCGGCGCGGGCCATCTCGGCCTCGCCTGCAACGTCACCGACAAGGCGGCCTGCCAGGATGCCGCCCGGGAGATCCTCGCCCGCTTCGGGCGGATCGATGTCCTCGTCAACAACGCCGGCATCACCCAGCCCCTGAAGATCATGGACATCGAGGCGGCGAACTACGAGGCCGTCACGGACGTGAACCTGCGCGGCACGCTCTACATGAGCCAGGCCGTGATCCCGGCGATGCGCGCGCAGCGGAGCGGATCCATCGTGTGCATGTCGTCGGTCTCAGCCCAGCGCGGCGGCGGCATTTTCGGCGGCCCCCATTACAGCGCAGCCAAGGGCGGCGTGCTGGGCCTCCAGAAGGCGATGGCCCGCGAGCTCGGGCCCGACGGCATCCGCGTCAACTCCGTCACGCCCGGCCTCATCCAGACCGACATCACCGGCGGGAAGCTGACGGATGACCTGAAGGTCGAGATCGCCAAGGGCATTCCGCTCGGACGGCTCGGGGTCGCCGACGACGTGGCGAACGCCTGCCTGTTCCTCTCCTGCGACCTGTCCGCCTACGTCACCGGCGCCGTCGTCGACGTCAACGGCGGCATGCTGATCCACTGACCGGCAGGAGCGATCATCATGCCAGCCGAACAGGTCCTGCGGGCGCAGGAAGGCTCGAACGTCTCGCTCGCGGAGCGCGCCTACCGCATCCGGCGCTACGCCCTCCTGATGGGCGAGGTCCAGGGCCAGGGCTACATCGCGCAGGCGCTCGGCATCGCCGACGTCCTCGCGGTGAGCTACTTCCACGCGATGACGTACCGGCCCGAGGACCCCGCATGGGAGGGCCGCGACCGTTTCCTCCTCTCGATCGGTCATTACGCGATCGCGCTCTACGCCGCGCTCATCGAGGCGGGCATCCTCCCGGAGGACGAGCTGCCGAGCTACGGCGGCGACGACAGCCGCCTGCCGATGTCCGGCATGGCGGCCTACACGCCGGGCATGGAGATCACCGGCGGCTCGCTCGGCCACGGGCTGGGCATCGCGGTCGGTATGGCGCTCGGGCTCAAGCGCAAGTCATCCGAGGCCTTCGTCTACAACCTCTTCTCCGATGGCGAACTCAACGAAGGCTCGACCTGGGAAGCGGCCATGTCGGCCGCCTCGCACGGCCTCGACAACCTGATCGGCATCGTGGACGTCAACGGGATGCAGGCGGACGGGCCCTCGCGCGGCGTCCTCGACTTCGAGCCGCTCGCCCCGAAATTCGAGGCCTTCGGCTGGTTCGTGCAACGCGTCGACGGCAACGACATCGCGGCCGTGGCGGCGGCCTTCGACGCGGCCCGTGCCTATGCCGGTCCGCGCCCGCGCCTCGTGATCTGCGACACGCGCATGGCCAAGGGCGTGCCCTTCCTGGAGGCGCGCGAGAGGAACCACTTCCTGCGGGTCGAGGCGGACGAGTGGCGCCAAGCCCTGGACGTTCTGGACGAGGGGAGGTCGCGTTGAGACGCTCGAAATACGTCAGGCCCGAGCGCAGGGCCGGCAGCGGGCCGAGGACGTCGGCGATGATCGCCTCGCTGGCCGCGCCGGGCCAGCGCACCAAGGCCGCGCCCTTCGGCCACGCGCTGGCCGCGCTGGCCGGGACGCGCCCCGACATCGTCGGCCTCTCGGCAGACCTCGCCAAGTACACGGACCTGCACGTCTTCGCGGCCGCGCATCCGGACCGCTTCTACCAGATGGGCATGGCCGAACAGCTGCTGATGAGCGCGGCCGCCGGCCTTGCGCGGGAGGGCTTCGTGCCCTTCGCCACGACCTACGCGGTCTTCGCCGCGCGGCGGGCCTACGACTTCATCTGCCTCGCGATCGCGGAGGAGAACCTCAACGTCAAGATCGCCTGCGCGCTGCCCGGTCTTACCACGGGCTACGGACCGAGCCACCAAGCCACCGAGGATCTGGCGATCTTCCGCGGCATGCCGAACCTGACGATCATCGATCCGTGCGACGCGCACGAGATCGAGCAGGTGGTGCCGGCCATGGCCGCCCACCAGGGCGCGGTCTATCTCCGGCTGCTGCGCGGGAACGTTCCGCTCGTCCTCGACGAGTACGGCTACACGTTCGAGCTCGGGCGCGCGAAGACGATCCGCGACGGCCGCGACGTCCTGATCGTGTCCTCGGGCCTGATGACGATGCGGGCGCTCGAGGCCGCGCAGGCGCTGGCCGACGACCGGATCGACGTGGCGGTCCTGCACGTCCCCACGATCAAGCCCCTCGACGAGGCGACCATCCTGGCCGAGGCCGGCCGCGGCGGCCGCCTCGTGGTGGTGGCGGAGAACCATTCCGTGGTCGGCGGCCTCGGCGAGGCCGTCGCGGGGCTGCTCGTGCGGAGCGGCACGGTCCCGCCCGCTTTCCGGCAGATCGGCCTCCCGGACGCGTTCCTCGATGCCGGCGCGCTGCCGACGCTGCACGAGCGCTACGGAATCTCGACCGAGGCCATGGTCCGGTCGATCCGGGCCTGGCTGTGAGCGCGCCGGGCGCGACCGTCGCGTTCGTCGGCCTCGGCTCGATGGGCCTGCCGATGGCGCGGCACATGGCATCCGCCGGCTTCGCGGTGCGCGGCCACGATCTGCGCGCCGAGCCGCGGGCGGCGCTCGTCGCGGCGGGCGGATCGACGGGGGAGACGCCGGCCGCGGTCGCGGCCGGTGCCGAGGTGCTGATCCTGATGGTGGTCGATGCCGGGCAGGCCGAGCAGGTGCTGTTCGGTCAGGCCGCCCTCGCCGGCCTCGCGCCGACCGGGATCGTGGTCCTGATGGCGACCTGCCCGCCGGAGGCCGTCGCGGCACTCGCGCGGCGGGTGGAGGCAACCGGGCGCGGCTTCGTCGACGCGCCTGTCTCGGGCGGCCGGACGGGCGCCGAGGCGGGCTGCCTGACCGTGATGGCGGCGGCCGATCCCGCCGCGCTGAACCGCGTCCGGCCGATCCTGGACGCGTTCGCCGAGCGCGTCGTCCATGTCGGCCGCCAGCCGGGCCAGGCGGCGACCGTGAAGGCGGTGAACCAGCTGCTCTGCGGCGTGCACATCGTGGCCGCGGCCGAGGCCCTGTCCCTCGCCGAGCGCGCGGGCCTCGATCCGGCCACGGTCCTCGAGATCGTGGTGGGATCGTCCGCAGCGAGCTGGATGCTGCGGGACCGCGGCCCGCGGATGCTCGAACCCGACCCGCAGCCGACGAGCGCGGTCGACATCTTCGTGAAGGACCTCGGCATCGTGCTGGGGGCGGGCCGCGAGGCGAAGGCCGCCCTGCCGCTCGCCGCGCTCGCCCACCAGCTCTTCCTCGCGGCCTCGGGCAGCGGGGCCGGCGGTTGCGACGACAGCCAAGTCATCCGCTGCTACCGAATGCTCGGAGGGCGAGCATAGAAACGTCAGGACAAGAACAAGAGAACTGCAGGCGAGAAAAACCGAGAATCGGGCCTGCGACAAGTTCCTCCGTGTCCCGGACCCCTCGTGAACACTTCGATCCCTGATCGAGGGCGTGAGCGGCGGCGTTCGAATTCACCGCTGTTTCGATCTGGGAGGAAAACATGTCTCGCATACGTCTGAGCCGCCGGAATCTTCTTGCGGGAGCGGCCTCGATTCCGCTCTTCAGCATCCTGACGAAGCCCGGTTCGGCCGCCGAATTCTCCTACAAGCTGGCGACGGGCCAGGACCCGACGCACCCGGTCAACCTGCGGGCGCAGGAAGCGCTCGATCGGATCCGGGAGGCGTCGGGGGGTCGGCTCGAGATCAAGCTGTTCCCCGCCAACCAGCTCGGCTCTGACACGGACCTCCTGAACCAGGTGCGCAGCGGCGGCGTGGAGTTCTTCAACCTCGCGACCTCCATCCTGGCGATCTTCGTTCCGGCCGCGAGCCTGCCGAATACGGGCTTCGCGTTCCAGGATTACGCCGCGGTCTGGGCGGCGATGGACGGCGACCTCGGCAACTACGTCCGCGCCGAGATCGCCAAGACGCCGCTGCTGACCGTCTCGAAGGTCTGGGACAACGGCTTTCGCCACATCACCTCGTCGACCCGCGAGATCCGCGCGCCCGAGGATCTGAAAGGTTTCAGGATCCGCGTCCCCCCCGCGCCGATGCTCACCTCGCTCTTCAAGGGATTCGAGGCCGGCGCGGCGCCGATCAACTTCAACGAGCTGTATTCCGCCCTGCAGACCAAGGTGGTCGAGGGGCAGGAGAACCCGCTGGCGATCACCGCCACCACGCGCCTCTACGAAGTGCAGAAATCCTGCAGCCTGACCGGGCACGTCTGGGACGGCTACTGGATCCTCGGCAACAAGCGGGCCTGGCAGCGCCTGCCCGAGGGGCTCCGCCAGATCGTGTCCAGGGAGCTGGACCGCTCGGCCCTCGACGAGCGCAACGACGTGGCGGCCCTGACGAACACGCTGCGGGCCAAGCTCTCCGAGAGCGGCCTCAACTTCGTCGACGTCGACCGCGCCGCCTTCCGCGACGCGCTCAGGAAGACGAGCTTCTACAGGGATTGGAAGGACAAGTTCGGCGAGGCTGCCTGGGCCCATCTCGAGGCCGTGTCCGGCAAGCTGGCTTGAGGAGGCGGTGATGCAAGTCGAACTCGCCGCTCCGGCAGCCCTCGACGGCGCGGTCCGGGATGACCGCTCCTGTCTGAGGTCCCTCGAGCGGGGCGTGGGCCTCCTCATCGAGGTGCCGGCCGCGATCCTCGTCGTCGTCGAGGTCGCCGTGCTCCTGATGGGCGTCGTCAGCCGCTATGTCTTCCGCGCGCCGATCGTCTGGATCGACGAGCTCGCCTCCATCCTGTTCATCTGGCTCGCCATGCTGGGGGCGGCGTCCGCCTTCCGCCGGGCCGAGCACATGCGCATGACCGCGATCGTCGGCATGGCCTCGCCCAGGCTCCGCGCCTTCCTGGAGATGGTCGCGCTGGTCGCCGGGCTGATCTTCGTCGCGCTCGTCCTCGGGCCGTCCTACGAGTTCGCGCAGGAGGAGGTCTGGGTCGTCACGCCGGCGCTGGAGATCACCAACGCCTGGCGCGCGGCGGCGCTGCCGGTCGGCTTCGGGCTGATGCTGCTCGTCGCGGTGCTCCGTCTGCTCGACACGAGCGACTGGCGCGACGCCGTCGGGGCCCTGGCGCTCGGCGTCCTCGCGGCGGGCGCGTTGGCGCTGGCCCAGCCCCTGTTCGCAGGCCTCGGCAACCTGAACCTGATCCTGTTCTTCGTGGTCGGGGTCGGCATCCTGGTGTTCGCCGGGGTGCCGATCGCCTTCGCCTTCGGCCTGCCGACCTTCGCCTACGTCACCCTGACCACGGGCGCGCCGGCGACGGTCGTGGTCGGGCGCCTGGACGAGGGCATGAGCCACCTGATCCTGCTGGCGGTCCCGCTCTTCATCTTCCTCGGTCTGCTCATCGAGATGACCGGCATGGCCCGCGCCATGGTCGGCTTCCTGGCGAGCCTGCTCGGCCACGTGCGTGGCGGCCTGCACTACGTGCTCGTCGGCGCCATGTACCTCGTCTCGGGCATCTCCGGCTCGAAGGCGGCCGACATGGCCGCCGTCGCCCCCGTGCTGCTTCCCGAGATGCGGGCGCGGGGCGCGAAGGAGGGAGACCTCGTCGCCCTGCTCGCCGCCACCGGCGCGCAGACCGAGACCATCCCCCCCTCGATCGTGCTCATCACGATCGGCTCGATCACGGGCGTCTCGATCACGGCCCTGTTCACGGGCGGCCTCCTGCCCGGCCTCGTCCTCGGCGTGACCCTGTGCTGCCTCGTCTGGTGGCGCTACCGCGGCGAGGATCTGAGCCATGTGGCCCGGCCCTCCGGCCGCGAGATCGCCCGCAGCTTCCTCGTCGCGGTGCCGGCCCTGGCGCTTCCCTTCGTCATCCGCGTCGCGGTGGTCGAAGGCGTCGCCACGGCCACGGAGGTCTCCACCATCGGCATCGTCTACGCGACGCTGACCGGGCTGCTGGTCTACCGGCGCTTCGCCTGGCGCCGCCTCTTCCCGATGCTGGTCACGACGGCGACGCTGTCGGGCGCGATCCTGCTGATCATCGGCGCGGCGACCGGCATGGCCTGGGCGCTCACGCAATCGGGCTTCTCGCAGGCGCTCGCCGTGGCGATGAAGAGCCTGCCCGGAGGCACCCTCGGCTTCCTCGTAGCCTCGGCGCTAGCCTTCATCGTGCTCGGCTCGGTCCTCGAGGGCATCCCGGCCATCGTGCTCTTCGGGCCGCTGCTGTTCCCGATCGCGCGCTCCCTCGGCGTGCACGAGGTCCACTACGCGATGGTCGTGATCCTGGCCATGGGCGTGGGCCTCTTCGCTCCGCCCTTCGGCGTCGGCTACTACTCGGCCTGCGCGATCAGCCGGATCCATCCGGATGCGGGCATGTGGCCGATCGTCGGCTACATCGCGGCCCTCCTCGCGGGCCTCGCCATCATCATCCTTATCCCCTGGTTCTCGATCGGCTTCCTCTGACGCCGACCGGCCGGCGCCGCACGCGCGCCGGCCCGCCTCCGCTCAACCCCGAGCCGACACACGCTGCCGCGAGGCCCTGCCATGAACAATCCCGACGTCGCGACGAGCCCAATCCGCAGCCTGGATGCGCGCAGGGCGGACGCGATCCGCTTCCTTGCCCTCGATGCGATCGAGCGGGCGGGCGACGGGCATCCCGGCGCGCCGCTCGGTTGCGCGGAGATCGCGACGGCCCTCTTCACCCGCCACCTCAAATGCAACCCCCAGGATCCGGAATGGCCCGACCGGGACCGGTTCGTCCTGTCCAACGGGCACGGCTCGATGCTGCTCTACGCGCTGCTGCATCTGGCCGGCTACGAGGCCATGGCGATCGATGAGATCCGCAGCTTCCGCGAGCTCGGCTCGAACTGCCACGGCCATCCCGAGTTCGATGTCCGCCACGGCATCGAGGCGACCACCGGGCCGCTCGGCCAGGGCATCGCCAACGCCGTCGGCATGGCCGTGGCGGAGGCGCGGCTCGCGGCCGAGTTCGGTTCCGACCTCGTCGACCACCATACCTACGCGCTCGTCGGGGACGGCTGCCTGATGGAGGGCATCGCGCACGAGGTCATCTCGCTCGCCGGGCACCTGCGCCTCGGCAAGCTGATCTTCCTGTGGGACGACAACCGCATCACCGACGACGGGAGCACCGAGCTGTCGATCTCGGAGGACGTGTGCGCGCGCTTCCGCGCGGCGGACTGGCACGTGATCGAGGCGGACGGGCACGACGTCGAGGCGGTCTCGGCGGCGATCGCCGACGCGAAGGACGATCCGCGCCCCAGCCTGATCGCCTGCCGCACCGTGATCGGCCGGGGCCTGCCGCGGCTCGAAGGGCAGCGCGGCGCCCATGGCGGCCGCGTGCTCGCTTCCGACCTCGCCGAGGCGCGTGCGGCGCGGGAGTGGAACCACCCCGCCTTCACCGTGCCGAGCGAGGTTTCGGCAAGCTGGCGTTCGGCCGTCGGCGGGCGCAACGCGCGGGCCTACTGGGCCTGGCTCGAGCGCCTGAACGGGCAGCCCGCCGCGCGCAGGGCCGCCTTCGAACGCGGCGCGCGCGGAGAGCTGCCGGAGGGCTGGCGGGCGGCGCTCCGCCCGGCCAAGCACCGCTACGCCCGGGCCGGGGAGGCGCGCGCGACGATCGAGGTCTCCGCCGAGATCCTCGCCGATCTCGCGGCCGCGATCCCGGAGCTGTTCAGCGGGGCGCCGGACCTCGAAGGGCCGACCCGCCACAAGCAGTGTCTCGCGGCCTTCACGGCGCAGGACCGGGGCGGGCGCTACCTGCATTACGGCGTGCGCGAGCACGCGATGGGCGCGATGATGAACGGCATCGCGGCGCATCGGGGCCTGGTGCCGGTCGGCGCGACCTACCTCGTGTTCTCGGACTACATGCGGCCGTCCCTGCGCCTGTCCGCGCTCATGGGGCTTCCGGTCGTCACGGTCTACAGCCACGACTCGATCGGCATCGGGCGCAACGGCCCGACCCACCAGCCCGTGGAGTTCCTGGCCTCCCTGCGCGCGATCCCCAATATGCGGGTGCTGCGTCCGGCCGATGCCGTCGAGGCCGTGGAGTGCTGGGAGATGGCGCTGTCGCACCGCGACGGCCCCACCTCGCTGATCTTCTCGCGCCAGCCGCTGCCGGCCTTGCGGACGGATTCCGACGAGAATCTCTGTGCCCGCGGCGCCTACGTGCTCGCGCGGCCCGAAGGCGGCCCGCAAGCGGTGACGCTCATTGGGACCGGGTCGGAAGTCTCCGTCGCGCTGGCGGCGCGCGAGCTACTGCAATCGGAGGGCATCCCGACCGCGGTCGTGTCGATGCCTTCCTGGGAGGCATTCGCGGCGCAGGACGACGCCTACCGCGAGCGCACGATCCCGCGCGGCACAGTCCGCGTGGCCGTCGAGGCCGCCATCCGGCTCGGCTGGGACCGGTGGATCGGCGAGGACGGGGGATTCGTCGGCATGACCGGCTTCGGGGCGTCCGGCCCCGGAGAAGCGCTGTTCGAGCATTTCGGCATCACCGCCATCGCGGTGGCGGAGGCCGCGCGGGCGCGCCTTCGAGGACGGCTGGCCGGCGAGGGCGCGGGACGCGCCGCCTGATCGCGGATTCCGAGGACGCGCCCCGACGCCCTGCCGCGGATCGTCCCCGACGCGTGCGGGGCGCGCCATGCGCCGGCGGGCCGCGATAGCGCGCATCGCTCGCCGGCCGACGGGCGGCCGACGCTCGCGGGGATCCAGCCTGCCAACGACCGACCAGAGCGGAGGCCGTTCGGCGAAGGGGTCGCGCATCGCACCGGGCCGTGGGGCCGTGACACGACTTGCGTGGTCGGGACACGGCCCCAAGACGCATGGCCAAATATTAACAAAGCGTTAACACAAAAAATGCTCAGAACAATTGAACAAAAAATGCCTGTGATCTTCATGATACATAGTATTCAAAACGCCGTACGCGGCATGTAATCATCTATAAACTGTATTGACCAAAATCCTCCTCGTCGGCACCCTCGATTCTAGTTTTTGGGGGGCTGACGATGAAACTCATTAAATCAATCCTGCTTTCGACGGCAGCTTTCATACCCGCGACCTCCGTCGGCGCGGCGGATCTTCCGGCAAAGAAATCGATTCCGATCGAGTATGTCCGGGTCTGCACTGCCTACGGCGCCGGTTTATTCTACATTTTTAGCACCGACACGTGCCTGCGTCTGTCGGGCCGCGCCCGTTACGAGGCCGGCTACGTCAGCTCGAATTACGTCCGCGGCAGCGATCTGGCGAACTATCGCGGGCAGATGCGCATCAACGTCGATGCGCGGACGCAGACCGCCTACGGAACGCTCCGCGCCTTCACCCGCCTCGAGGTCATGAGCCGCACGGGCAACTTCGTCACCTCGGGCTCGCAGCAGCGGGTCGGCAACGCCTTTCCGGCCCTCGGCCAGGACCAGTTCGGCCGCGCGCAGCAATACGTGAACGTCGACAAGGCCTTCGTGCAGTTCGCCGGCCTCACGGCCGGCCGCGCTTCCTCGTTCTTCGACTTCTACGCGCACGACTTCGAGATCATGGGCATCAGCCTCGGCTCGGACATGGCGTCCACGAACCTGCTGGCCTACACTGCCAAGTTCGGCGAGGGCTGGTCGGCCACGCTCTCGATGGAAGACCCGACCTTCCGCTTCCAGCCGGTCTACTCGTCCATCTCGAATCCGGCGACGGCGAACTCCGCTTTCTCCGCCTTCGTGAACAATGGCGCCCTCTCGCCGGTGGCCAACGGCTTCAACGCGGCCGGCCTACCGAGCTCGGCCGTCTACTTCGACGTGACGCAGAAGAACCGAACCCCGGACGTCGTCGGCGCCCTGCGCCTCGACCAAGCCTGGGGGTCGGCCCAGCTCTCGGCCGCCGTGCACGAGGTCGGCATCGGGACGCCGACGGGCGCCCCCTTCGGGCTCAACGGTGGCTTGGCCTCGACCGCACCCGTGCGGCGGCCAGCGAATCAGTACGGATGGGCCGTGCAGGGCGGCGTGAAGTTCAACCTGCCCTTCCTGGCCCCCGGGGACGGCCTGTACCTGCAGGGTGCCTACGGCCAGGGCGCGATGTCCTATACGGGCTTCCAATTCTACACCGCGACCTTCATCCAGTCGTCGCGGCTCGGCCAGAATTCGCCCTTCGAGATGTTCCTAAACGACGCGACGCTGAACCCCATCACCGGCAAGCTCGAACTCTCGAACAGCTTCACCACCGTCGCATCGTTCCTTCACTACTGGTCCCCCGAGTGGCGATCCGCCTTCTACGGGTCCTACGGTCAGGTCGCGTTCAGCAAGAGCGCGCGGGCCGCGCTCAGCGTCGCCAACGGTGCGGTGCCGGGCAACACCCCGCCCTCCTTCATCACGAATCCGAGCGGCTTCGCGCTCAGCCCGATCCTGCGCGACGTCAATCAGGTCGTCGCCGGCGCGAGCCTGATCTGGTCGCCCGTGAAGGATCTCGATATCGGCGCCGAGGGGCTCTATACGCGCGCCTGGCTCGCCCAGGGACGCACCCCGGACCTGACGCGCCCCGGCCTCACCGTGTCGTCCCAGGACATCTTCCAGGTCCGGGCGCGCATCCAGCGCGACTTCTAGCGCGCTTTCCGCCGAAGTGGTTGCCGGTTTGGCGATCAGAAAGCGCGCCAGATCAAGGATTTGGAGCATTTTCCGTGATCTAGGAATCACGGAAAATGCTCCAGCGCCTTCCGCCGAAGTCGGCGGTCCAGCGCGCGAGGACGCGTTGCCCTGAAAGGCCCGGTGCGCCGCCCAGCTTCGGCTCGGCGGCGCGCGGCGCTAGAGATGCTTCAGCCCGAAGCTCTCCAGAAGCGGCAGCAGCTCGTCGCGCGCGCGTAGGCGGTGATGGTGGGCGCCGGCCTGGGCCCCGGCCGGGTCGCCGAGGCGGATCGCGTCGATGATCTGCCGATGCTCGGCCACCGAGGCGCCGAGCTCGCGGCGGAGCTTCAGCGTCAGCATCCGGGCGCGGTGCGACTGGTCGTTGATGGTCTGGATGATCCGCGTCATCCGGCCGTTCCCGGCACGCTCGACGAGGGCCCGGTGGAAGCGGGCATCCGCCTGGCCCCATTCCGGCAGATCGCGCGCCTCCCAGGCCTCGGCCATGGCGTGCGTGTGCCCGGCCAGCTCGGCCGCCACGGCCTCGCGCTCCCCATCCGGCAGGCTGGCGAGAAGCTCGGCCGCGCGTCCCTCGATGGCGATGATGACGTCGTAGATCTCGCGCATGTCGTCCGGCGCGAGGGCGCAGATCAGGACGCCGCGCCGGGGCAGCACGCGGACGAGCCCGTCCTCCTGCAACCGGATTGCAGCCTCGTGCACCGGCGTGCGGCTCATGCCGAGGCGCAGCGCGATCTCCTGCTCCGAGGCCTGGTAGCCGGGCGCGAAGCTCGAATCATGGATGGCCCGCTTCATGGCCGCGTAGGCGTCGTCGACCAGCGAGGGACGCCGCTCGGTCTCCTGCTCCGCCGCAACCGCCCGCGTCCGCGCCATCGCACCCTCCACTCTGCCCACATTCGTACCAGCTTCCATGCAAGCTGCAATAAGTGGTTGACACCGGACGGTGGATGAGCGCAGTTAATGCTACCTTGCATGCAAGTTGGCGCTCAAAGACCAACGCATGCTGGACATGTCAGGAGGAAACGATGGACCGCTCGCTCGAGCAGGCCACCATGCGCAAGGTCGCGTGGCGCCTGATCCCCTTTATCTGCCTTCTCTATTTCGTCGCCTTCATCGACCGCGTGAATATCGGCTTCGCGGCTCTGACGATGAACAAGGATCTCGGCTTCACCTCGGCCGTGTTCGGCTTCGGAGCGGGGGTATTCTTCTTCGGGTACTTCCTGTGCGAGGTGCCGTCGAACATCATCCTCGACAAGGTCGGCGCCCGGCTCTGGATCGCCCGCGTGATGATTACCTGGGGAATGCTCTCGGGCGCCTTCGCCTTCATCAAGGGCGAGTGGAGCTTCTACATCCTGCGTTTCCTGCTCGGCGCGGCGGAGGCCGGCTTCTTTCCCGGCATCATCCTCTACCTGAGCTACTGGTTCCCGGCCCGCTACCGCGCGGGCGTCGTCTCGCTATTTATGGCGGCAGCGCCGATCTCCGTGCTGCTCGGCTCGCCGCTCTCGAGCGCGCTGCTCGAGATGGAGGGCATCCTCGGCCTCCACGGCTGGCAGTGGATGTTCATCGTCGAGGCTGTCCCCGCCGTGCTGCTCGGCGTCATGGTGCTGTTCTACATGACCGACCGGCCCGAGAAGGCGAAGTGGCTGGCCGACGACCAGCGCGCCTGGCTCGTCGCGGAGATGAACGAGGAGCGTGCCCGCAAGCAGACGACCGCCAAGCACAGCCTCCTGGGCGGGATGACCGACCTGCGCGTGCTGGCGCTGGCGCTGATCTACTTCGGCACCTCGGCCGGCCTCTACACGCTCGGCATCTGGGCGCCGCAGATCATCAAGAGCTTCGGCCTGTCCACGTTTGCGGTCGGCTTCCTGAACGCCGTGCCGCCGACCATCGCGGTGATCGCCATGATCCTGTGGGCGCGCCACTCCGACGCGACGGGCGAGCGCACCTGGCACGTGGTCATCGCCTGCCTCGTGGCGGCCGCGGGCCTGATGCTCGCTGGCGGCGCCGCCTCGGTCGCCGCGGTCATCGCCGCGCTCAGCCTCGTCAATGTCGGGATCAGCGCGGCCAAGCCGCCGCTCTGGGCCATGCCGACGATGTTCCTCTCCGGCTCCGCCGCGGCGGTCGGCATCGCCACGATCAACTCGATCGGCAATCTCGGCGGCTTCGTCGGCCCCTGGGCGATCGGGTGGATCAAGGACCAGACGGGCAGCTTCACCGGCGGCCTGATCTTCGTGGCCGGGCTGCTCGTCCTCTCGGCCATCCTCACTCTGGTCGTCGCCCGCTCCGGGCGGCGCGCCGAGCCCGCCGGCGCCGTCACGCGCTGAACTTCCCCTCGTCGAACGGAGACCTGTCATGAAGACCTACAACATCGCCGCCATTCCTGCCGACGGCATCGGCGTCGAAGTCATCGCCGCCGGCATCGAGGTGCTCGACGCGCTCGCCGAGAAGACCGGCAGCTTCAGGTTCAAGTTCGATCACTTCGACTGGGGTTCGGACTATTACAAGAAGCACGGCGTGATGATGCCCGAGAACGGGCGCGAGCAGATCAAGGACCACGACGCGATCTTCTTCGGTGCGGTCGGCGCGCCGGACGTGCCGGACCACATCACGCTCTGGGGCCTGCGGCTCGCGATCTGCCAGCCCTTCGACCAGTACGCCAACGTGCGCCCGACCCGGATCCTGCCGGGCATCGTGAGCCCGCTGCGCAACGTGTCTGGCCCCGAGCTCGACTGGGTGATCGTGCGCGAGAACTCCGAAGGCGAGTATGCCGGCGTCGGCGGCCGCGTCCACAAGGGCCTGCCCGAGGAGGTCGCCACCGACGTCGCGATGTTCACCCGGGCCGGCGTCGACCGGATCATCCGCTTCGCCTTCAAGCTGGCCCGGTCGCGGCCGCGCAAGCACCTGACCGTGGTGACGAAGTCGAACGCGCAGCGCCACGCCATGGTGATGTGGGACGAGATCGCCGCCGAGGTCGCCCGGGACTTCCCCGACGTGACCTGGGACAAGATGCTGGTCGACGCCATGACGATGCGCATGACCATGAAGCCGGAGACCCTCGACACGATCGTGGCGACGAACCTCCACGCCGACATCCTGTCGGATCTCGCCGCCGCGCTCGCCGGCTCGCTCGGCATCGCGCCGACCGCCAACATCAACCCGGAGCGCAAGTTCCCGTCGATGTTCGAGCCGATCCACGGCTCGGCCTTCGACATCACCGGCAAGGGCATCGCCAACCCGGTCGCCACCTTCTGGACGGCGACGATGATGCTGGAGCATCTCGGCGAGAAGGCCGCGGCCGACCGGCTGATGCGGGCGGTGGAGCGCGTGACGGCCGATCCGGACCTTCACACGCCCGACCTCGGCGGGACGGCGACGACCCGCAAGGTCACGGACGCCGTCATCGCCGCTGTCCAGGGCGACAACGAGTAGGGCGGGCTTTCCGGGCCTTACGGGCCGACGGTGAGGCCTTACGGGTTCGCGGCCCGCGCCAGGTTCGCGGGCCCACGCTTCGGGGCGGCTTTGCGGGCCGCGGGCTTCGCCGCGACCGGGGGGGCGGCTGACGCCACCTCCGGCTCGACCTCGGCGGCCTCGTCCTGCAGCACCGGCAGCTCGAACCGCGCCGCGGAGGCGGCCGGCGGCTCGGGCCGGGCGGGCGCCGGCTCGGTTCCGGGGGCAGGGGCGGGCATCGCCGCGGCGGCCTGGACCCCGGCCGGCTCGGGCTCGCCGCCCTCGTCTGCGGAGGTCCCGACATAGGCGGTGACGGCCTGTGCCGCATCGTCACGGGCCGGGCCGTACGAGACGGCGAGGGGCAGGCTGAAGGCGGCCAGCACCGCGAGGCCGAGAAGCCCGCCGAACAGGGCGCCGCCGCCGACGCTCGGGCCGGGCCGGCGCCGCACGATGCGCAGCGGGCCGGGGGCGACCCGGCTGCGCCGGGGGGCCAGCCGTCGGGTGAATCTTGTCACGGATTGGGCCAGCCCATTGCGCGCCACGGGGCCACTCCCGGCTCAGCGAGCCTCGATGCTCGGATCGACGGAGCCGGAAGCCCTGCGGCGAATTAATGGCGGACGGCCCGCGGACCGTCAAAAACCGCACGAAAGACCGCTCTCAGGCCTCGGCGGCGGCCGCGTCGAGCAGCCAGATCACCTGGCCCTGGCTCGTCACCCGCGCGGCCGGCAGGTCCTCGCCGGCCGCGAGCCGGCGCAGCGGGTCGCGCTTGCCCGCCCCGGTGACGAGGAACAGCACCCGGCGGGACGAGGCGAGCGCCGGGTAGGTGAGGGTGATGCGCGGCACGAACGGCGTCATGCCGGCCTCCGGCACCGGCGCGGCCCAGGCCGCCGCCTCGCGCAGGGCGGGCTTGCCCGGGAACAGCGAGGCGGTGTGGCCGTCCTCGCCGAGGCCGAGCAGGACGAGGTCGAACAGCGGACGGCCCGGCTCCAGGGCGTCGGCCCCGTAATAGTCCTGCAGGGTCCGGGCATAGGCGGCCGCGCCCGCCTCGGCCCCGAGGTCGGACGGGATGAAGTGCAGGTGCGTCGCCGGAATCGGCGCGCCGTGGCCGAAGGCCTCGCGCACCATGCGGACGTTGCTCAGAGGATCGTCCCAGGGCACGACCCGGTCGTCGCCGAAGAACCAGTGGATGCGCGCCCACGCCACCCGCGCGGCGTAGTCCGGCCCGGAGAGAAGCGCGTAGAGCCGCTTCGGGGTCGAGCCGCCGGACAGGCAGACCGCGACCCGCTCGCCTGGCCGATCCGCGCAGACCGCCACGAGATGGTCGGCGGCCGCGCGCGCGACCGCCTCCGCATCGGGCAGGACCTGGGCGCCGGGGGGTAGGGGAAGTGTCATCGCGGGTCTCCGTTCAGGCCGGCCGCCGGCTCCGCCAGGCGCGGGCCGCCCCCTCGCCCGTGCGAGGCTTGGCGTTTCGCACATCGCGGCGGGCGATACTCATGTGAAGCACGACGCGTTTCCCTCCCCCTTGCGGGGAGGGGTCAGGGGTGGGGTGGTGCCGGATAGATCGAAGCGGTGCCTTCTGCACCACCCCCACCTCCCCATCCGGATCGGGCCTGCCCGATCTGGGCCGGCAAGGGCAGATCTCGGACAGGCCCGAGATCTGCGGGGGAGGAGAGCCGCGTGGGGACGTGCGAACCGCCAAGCCCACAAGGAGGGGATGGGCCGGCCGTGCGGACCGCTCACGTCGGCTCGACGTGGCCGCCGAAGCCCTTGCGCATGGCCGAGAGCAGCTTGTCGGCGAAGCTCGCGTGCTCGCGGGAGCGGAAGCGGGCGTAGAGGGCGGCCGACAGGACGGTGGCGGGCACCGATTCCTCGATGGCCGCATTCAGCGTCCAGCGTCCCTCGCCGGAATCCGAGACGAAGCCCGAGAAGGATTCGAGCCCCTCGTCGCCCGCGAGCGCCTGCGCGGTCAGGTCCAGGAGCCAGGACGAGACCACGCTGCCGCGGCGCCAGACCTCGGCGATGTCGCCGATGTCGAGGTCGAAGCGCTGCGCCTCCGGCAGGTCCTTCGAGCCCGCATGCTTCAGGATGTCGAAGCCCTCGGCATAGGCCTGCATCAGGCCGTACTCGATGCCGTTATGGACCATCTTGACGAAGTGGCCGGCACCGCTCGGGCCCGCATGGATGTAGCCGTGCTCGGCGCGGGGGTCGCGGCCTTCGCGGCCGGGCGTGCGCGGCGCCTCGCCGAGGCCGGGCGCCAGCGTCGCGAAGACAGGGTCGAGCCGGTCGACGGCCGACGTGTCGCCGCCGATCATCATGCAGTAGCCGCGCTCGAGCCCCCAGACGCCGCCCGAGGTGCCGACGTCGACGTAGTGGATGCCTTTCTCCCGCAGCTCCGCGGCGCGGCGGAGATCGTCCTTGTAGAAGGAATTGCCGCCGTCGATGATCACGTCGTCGGCCCGCATCAGGGCGCCGAGGCGCTGCACGGTGCCTTCCGTGATCGCGCCCGCGGGCAGCATCACCCAGGCGGCCCGGGGCAGGTCCAGCCGGGCGACGAGGTCCTCCAGGCTGTCGGCGCCCGTCGCCCCCTCGGCCACGAGGGAGGCCACGGCCTCCGGGCTCTGGTCGAACACCACGGCGGTGTGCCCGTCCCGCATGAGCCGCCGCACGATGTTGCCGCCCATCCGGCCGAGGCCGATCATCCCGAGTTGCATGCCCGTTCTCCCCGTTCTCGCCTCCCCCGCAGATCTCGGGCCTGCCCGAGATCTGCCTCAGCTCTCCTAGGCCGGGCAGGCCCGATCCGGGCGGGGAGGAATTGGTGGTCCAGGATGCGCCGCCGAGGTCTCTCCGGCCCCCCACCCTCGATCCCCCCGCAAGGGGGAGGGAAGGGGCGCGGGCGCGCTCTTTAGCCGACGGCCCCCTCGATCGCGGCCACGATGCGCCTGAGGCCCGCCGGCACGTCGCCGCCCCTGATATGGACCCGCAGCGCCCGCCGGCCGCGCTCGGCCAGCACCGCGAAGTCGCCGCGGGCCTGCGCGGCGACCACCGTGCCGAAGCCGAGCTTGCGGCCGGGGATCGCGAGATCCTCCGCCGGATCGGCGGTGATCTGCACGAACACGCCCGAATCCGGCCCGCCCTTGTAGGCCTGGCCCGTCGAGTGCAGGAATCGCGGCCCGAATTCGAGGCAGGTCGCGACGCGGCGCGCGTCGCGCACGGCGAGGCGCGCGCGCTGCAGGACGGCCTGATTGGCCGCGTTGCGGGGCAGGTAGGCCAGCAGCGCGAGGTAGTCGCCGTCCTTGAGGCGCGCGAGCTGGGCGCGGATGCCCGCCTCCAGCCCCTCGGCCGCCTCGGGCAGCGCCCCGGCGTTCCTCGGATCGGCGTAGAGCGCGATGGTCTCGTCCTCGAACAGCGGCGTCTCGGGCGGCAGCGCGCCGCTCTGCTCGGCGGCCGCGAACAGCTTCTTGGTCTCGACCTTGCTCGCCTCGACGTCCGGCTGGTCGAACGGGTTGATGCCGAGCACCGCGCCCGCCACCGCGGTCGCCATCTCGAAGCGGAAGAATTCCTGCGGCAGCTGCTCCGCCTTCTCAAGCGTGATCCGGGCGACCGGGTGCCCCTCGCGCTCGAGGTTGCGCACGGCCTCGTCCTGCTGCGCGTCGGCGAAGCCGTCGAGGCGCAGGTAGACGAAGAAGCGGTCGTGCCCGTAGACGGCCGGCACGTCGACCGGTTCGCCGTCGATCGGGATCAGGCCCTTGCCCTGCTTGCCCGTCGATTCCGCGATGAGCTGCTCGGCCCAGGCCCCGAAGGTGGCGATCGGCCGGGACGCGATGATCGTGACCTTGTCGCGCCCCTCCGTGACCGCGGCGGCGCCCAGCGCGGTGCCGAGCAGCACGCCCGGATTGTGGGCGGGCGGCACGGCCGGGCCGCAGGAGCGAACCATGACGCGGGCGGCCGCCAGGAACTCGGGCACGTCGATGCCGATCACGGCCGCCGGCACGAGGCCGAAGGCCGACAGAACCGAGTAGCGCCCGCCGATCTGCGGCACGCCGTGGAAGATCTTTTCGAACTTGTCCGCCCTCGCGGCCTGCTCCATGGCGGAGCCGGGATCCGTGATCGCCACGAAGTGCGAGCCGGCCCGGTCGCCGACGACCTCCTTCATCCGCGCCAGGAAGTAGTCGCGGAAGACGTTGGGCTCGAGCGTCGAGCCGGACTTGCTCGCCACGATGAACAGCGTCGAGGCGAGGTCCACGGCCGCCTCGACGGCCCGCACCTCGTCCGGGTTCGTCGAGTCGAGGATGCGCAGCCGCGGGAAGCCCTCGCGATGGCCGTAGGTCTCGGCGAGCACTTCCGGACCGAGGCTCGACCCGCCCATGCCGAGGACGACCGCGTCGGTGAAGCCGCGCCCCTTCACCCAGGCACCGAGATCGGCGTAGGCGCCGGCCTTCGCGAGCTCGTCCTCGACGATGCGCAGCCAGCCGAGCCAGCGATCCTCGTCGGCGCCCGACCAAACCGTCCTGTCGTGCGCCCAGAGCCGGCGGATGGCGCCGCCCGCCCGCCATTCCTCGACCGCCTTGGCGGCCTCCGTCCGGAGGCCGTCGGCGAGGCAGAGGGTCTGCCCGTCGAGGCGCGCCCCGAGGAGCGCGGCGCGCTTGTCGGCCACCGCGCCGAGGAGCTTGTCGGCCGCGTCGATGAAGAGCTGCACGCCCTCCTGGACGAGCTGCCGGGCCACCGCCTCGATGTCGATGCCGGCGCGCGCGAGCCGCTCCATCACGGCGCGCGCGCTCGCGACGTCCTCCTCGATCGTGGCCCGCACCTTTCCATGGTCGCGGAACGCGTCCATCGTGGCCGGCGGCATGGTGTTGACGGTGTTCGGGCCGATCAGCTCCTCGACGTAGAGCACGTCCGAGTAGGCCTTGTTCTTGGTGCCCGTGGAAGCCCAGAGCAGGCGCTGCGCCTTGGCGCCCTTACCCGCCAGCGCCTGCCATTCGGGCGCGGCGAAGATCTGCTTGTAGCTCTGGTAGGCGAGCTTGGCGTTGGCGATCGCGACCTTGCCCTTCAGGGCCTCGAGCGCCGCCTTCTCGTCGGGGTCGTTGGCCCGCGCGATCGCCTCGTCGAGCGCCTTGTCGACCGCGGAGTCGATGCGGCTGATGAAGAAGCTCGCCACGCTCGCCACGCGGGAGACGTCGCCGCCGTTGCGGTCGAGCTCGGTCAGGCCCTCGATGAAGGCGCGGGCCACCGCCTCGTAGACGCTCTGCGAGAACAGGAGCGTGATGTTGATGCTGATGCCCTCGGCCGTGAGCCGGCGGATCGCCGGCAGGCCTTCCGGGGTCGCCGGCACCTTCACCATCAGGTTGTCGCGGCCGACCGCCCTGTGGAGGCGGCGCGCCTCGGCGAGCGTCGCCTCGGTGTCGAGGGCGAGGTAGGGGGAGACTTCGAGGCTGACATAGCCGTCGGCCCCGTCGCTCGCCTCGTAGACGGGGCGCAGCACGTCCGCCGCAGCCTGGATGTCCGCGATGGCGAGGCCCTCGTAGAGGTCGATGACCCGGGAGTCGCCAGCGTCCTGCGCCGCCTTGAGAGCCGGGTCGTACTCGTTCGACGCGCCGATCGCCTTCTCGAAGATGGCGGGGTTCGAGGTCACGCCCCGCAGGCCGTCCTCCTCCACCAGGGCCTTGAGCCTGCCCTCCTGGATGAATCCCCGGGCCACGAAATCGAGCCAGACGGCCTGGTCCTGTTCGGTGTGAAGGGCCTTGAGCGCGTTCATGCCGATCGATCCTCGCAGTCTGAAACGGGGCTCTCCGGCCCGCAGGTCTCGGGCCTGCCCGAGATCTGCTCCCGTTCTCCGGGATCGGGCAAGCCCGTTCCGGGCCGGGAGGAGTTGAGGCGGGGCGGCCTGTCAGCGCCTGTGCTTCCGCACCTGGTCGCGGGCCGCCTCCAGCACCTTGTCGGGCGTGAAGCCGAACTTCTTCAGAAGGTCCTTGAGCGGGGCCGAGGAGCCGAAGGTGTGCATGCCGATGATCGTGCCGGAGGAGCCCGCGTAGCGGTCCCAGCCGATCACCGAGCCCTGCTCGACGGCGACGCGCGCCAGCACGTCCGGCGGCAGCACCGCGTTGCGGTAGCGCTCGTCCTGGCGCTCGAACAGGTCCCAGGAGGGCATGGAGACGACGCGCGCCCGCACGCCCTCCTGCTTCAGCGCCTCGTAGGCGCCGATGCAGAGCTGCACCTCCGAGCCCGAGCCGATCAGGATCACGTCGGGCGTGCCGTCGCTGTCGGCCAGAACGTAGGCGCCCCGCGCCACGCCGGCGGCGCTCGCGTAGCGCGCCCGGTCGAGGGTCGGCAGCGGCTGGCGGGAGAGGGCGAGCACCGCCGGCTGGTCCTTCAGCGAGAAGATCATCCGGTAGGCTTCCGCCACCTCGTTGGCGTCGGCCGGGCGCAGCGTCACCAGGCCGGGAATCGCGCGGAGCGACAGGAGCTGCTCCACCGGCTGGTGGGTCGGCCCGTCCTCGCCGACGCCGATCGAGTCGTGCGTGAAGACGTGGAAGATCGGCAATTCCATCAGCGAGGCGAGGCGGATCGGCGGCCGCATGTAGTCGGCGAAGACGAGGAAGGTGGCGCCGTAGGCGCGAAGCCCGACGAGGCCGAGGCCGTTCACGATCGAGCCCATCGCGTGCTCGCGCACGCCGAAATGGATGTTGCGCCCGCCCGGCTCGAACGGGGCCAGCGTGCCGGCCCCCTCGAATTCGAGCTTGGTCTTGTTGGACGGCGCGAGGTCGGCCGAGCCGCCGAGCATGAAGGGGACGTGCTGCGCGATGGCGTTCAGCACCTTGCCGGAGGATTCGCGGGTGGCGAGGCCCTTGGCGTCGGCGGGGAAAACCGGAATGTCGCGGTCCCAGCCCTCGGGCAGGCGCCCTTCGAGGAAGGCCGAGACGTCCTCGGCATGCTCCGGATCTCCCTCCTTCGCCGCCTTCAGGAAGCCCTGCCACTGGGCGTAGAGCGCGGCGCCGCGCGCGCCGATGCCGCCGCGGAAATTCTCGACGACGCCGTCGGGCACGAGGAACTGCGCCTCCTCCGGCCAGCCGTAGGCGCGCTTGGCGCCCCGGACCTCGTCCTCGCCGAGCGCGTCGGAATGGGCCTTGGCGGTGTTCTGCTTGCTCGGCGCGCCGTAGCCGATGATCGAGTTGACGATGATGATCGTCGGCCGGTCGGAGGATTGCAGGAAGGTCTCGAGCGCGGACGCGATCGCGTGCACATCGTTGGCGTCGGCGACCCGCAGCACCTGCCAGCCATAGGCCAGGAAGCGGGTTGCCACCTCCTCGCCGAAGGCGAGCTCGGTGTGGCCCTCGATCGTGATGGTGTTGTTGTCGTAGATCCAGCACAGGTTCGACAGGCGCAGATGGCCGGCGATCGAGGCGGCCTCGCCCGAGACGCCCTCCATCAGGTCGCCGTCCGAGCAGATCGCGTAGACATTGTAGTCGAACAGCGGCAATTCCGGCTTGTTGAGGCGCTCGCCCAGGAAGCGGCCGCCCATCGCCATGCCGACCGAGTTCGCCACCCCCTGGCCGAGCGGCCCGGTGGTGGTCTCGACGCCGGTGGTGAAGTGGTGCTCGGGGTGGCCGGGCGTGCGGCTGTCGAGCTGGCGGAACTGCTTGATGTCGTCGAGCGAGACGGCCGGCGCGTTGCCGCCGTCCTCGCGCGCCACGCCCGCCAGGTGAAGGAGCGCGTAGAGCAGCATCGAGGCGTGGCCGGCGGACAGCACGAAGCGGTCGCGGTTCGGCCAGTGCGGGTGGGCCGGGTCGTAGCGCAGGTAGCGGTTCCACAGGGTGTAGGCGACGGGGGCGAGCGCCATCGGGGCGCCGGCGTGGCCGGAATTCGCCTTCTGCACCGCGTCGATCGCCAGCGTGCGGATCGTGTCGATGCTGAGCTTCTCGACCTCGCTCAAGGCCGCCTTGGGTCCGGTCTCTGCTCCGCTCATGGTCTCGTCTTCCTAAAGGTCTGTCGCGTCACGTTCTGTCTGTCAGGCGCCGGCCGGCGCCTCGGCGGCGACGGGCACGGGCGGCACGGCGCCCGCGCGGTGGTGCCCGTGGTGCTTCCCCTCGCCCGTCCCCGCCGCGCCGCCCCGCTCCCGCGCCGGCCCCTCGGCCCGGCTGTAGTTCAGGATCGTGTTCACGAGCGCGACGTGGCTGAAGGCCTGCGGGAAGTTCCCGACGAGGCGCTTCTCCTCCTGATCGTACTCTTCCGCAACCAGCCCGAGGTCATTGCAGACCCCTATCAGGCGCTCGATGAGCTCGCGCGCCTCCTCCCGCCGGCCGAGGCCGATGAGATTGTCCGCATACCAGAAGCTGCAGGGGATGAAGGCGCCCTCGCCCCCCGGCAGGCCGTCCGTCTTCTGGCCCTCGGTGTCGTAGCGCAGGACGAAACCGTCCCGCATCAGGTGCTTGCCGATCGCCGCGACGGTGCCGACGACGCGGGGATCGTCCTGCGGCAGGAAGCCCATATGGGCGATGAGGAGCAGGCTCGCATCGAGCCTCTTCGAGCCGTAATACTGCACGAAGCTGCCGAGTTCCGCGTCGAACCCCTTCTCGCAGACCTCCCGGTGGATCCGGTCGCGGATGCCGCGCCAGCGGTCGAGCGGTGCGTCGGGGGCGAGGTGTCGCGCCTCCTCGTGGGCGCGGATCGCCCGGTCGAAGGCGACCCAGGCCATCACCTTCGAGTGCGTGAAGTGCTTGCGCCCGCCGCGCACCTCCCAGATGCCCTCGTCCGGCTCGTGCCAGACCTTCTCCAGGTGGCCCATCAGGGCGAGGCCGACGCGCCAGCCGTCCCGGTCGTCCGACAGGCCGCGGCGCCGCGCCTGGTAGAGCGCGTCGAACAATTCGCCGTAGACGTCGAGCTGGAACTGCGCGACCGCGGCGTTGCCGACCCGCACCGGCCTCGACCCCTCGTAGCCGGGCAGCCAGTCGAGCTCGATCTCGGGCAGCAGGCGCTCGCCCGCGATGCCGTAGAGGATGTGAGCCTGCTCCGGGTTGCCGGCGACCGCCCGCAGGAGCCAGTTGCGCCAGGCGCGCGCCTCCTCGACGAAGCCGGCATCCATGAGCGCCAGCAGCGTGAAGGTCGAGTCGCGCAGCCAGCAGAACCGGTAGTCCCAGTTGCGCACGCCGCCGAGCTGCTCGGGCAGCGAGGTGGTGGGCGCGGCCACGATCCCGCCGGTCGGCGCGTAGATCAGCGCCTTCAGCGTCAGGAGCGAGCGCCGGAGGATGTCGTCCCAGGGAGTGCCGCAGGCGCAGTGGCGCGACCAGTCCCGCCAGAAGCTGTCGGTGGCGGCCAGCACCTTGCGGGGCTCGACCGGGGCCGGGTCCTCCTCATGCGAGGCGGCGTAGCTGAGGGTGAAGGCCACGCTCTCGCCGGCCCGGACGGTGAATTCCGAGACCGTGGTCTGGTCGACTCCGTGGAGATGGGCCTGCGTGCGCAGGACGAGCTTGTGCGGCCCCGAGATGGCGCGCAGGTCGCCCCACTCGTTGTGCGAGACCCACGGCACGGCCGAGCCGTAGTCGAACCGGATCGCCAGATCCATCCGCATGGCGACCCGCCCGTGCACGCCCTCGACGAGGCGGATCAGGTGCGAGCCGTCCCCGGCCGGCATGTAGTCGGTGACGAGGACCTCGCCCTCGCGGGTCGCGTGGCGGGTCTCGAGAACGAGGGTACCGTCGCGGTAGCAGCGGCTGGTCTTGACGTGCTTCGCCACGGGCGCCAGGCGCCAGAAGCCGTGCTCGGGCGTGCCCAGCAGCGCCGCGAAGCAGGCGGAGGCGTCGAAGCGCGGCCAGCACAGCCAGTCGACGCTGCCGTCCCGGCTGATCAGCGCGGCGGTCCGGCAGTCGCCGACGAGCGCGTAATCCTCGATCCTGGCTGCCATCCTGGTCCCTGTCCCGCGGCGCCGCACCGCCAAGGCTCGACGGCGTCCACGTAATCCTGCCGGGGGCCAGGGTCCAGCCTGCTCACGCGATTGCGCGTGGCCGCACGAACGGCCGGGTCGGAGGCGGATCCCGGTCCGCGTCGGCGCTGGCGGTCGACCAGTGGGCGTCGGCGCAGGCGGTCGACCAGTGCGCGTCAGCGCAGGCGGTCGACCAGGACGGCGACGGAGCCGCCGAGCGCGGCGGCGCCCGTGCGCAGGAGGCCGGCGGCCCGGTCGGCGGCCCGATCGGCAGCTCGGGCGGCCGGCGCGAAGGGCAGAGCGAGGTCGGGCAGGGCAAAGTCGGGAAGGGCGAGGTCGGGCAGGGCAGGGTCGGGAACGGCGGGGTCCGGACGCTGCGGCTGCTCCGCCCCGGCGCGCTCGCCCACCGGCGCGGACGCCTTCATGGCCATGATGGGATCGGGGCGGCGCTGGCCCGCGGCCTCGCAGCGTTGGCAGGGGCCGCGCCGGGACGGCATCGCGGCGATGCGGGCGGCCGGGCGCGGCGCCGAGGCCGCCGCCCGCGTCTCGACGGGAGCCAGCGGATAGGCCTGGGCGAAGGCCAGGGCGGCGGGGACATGCGGCCCGGAACCCGCCGGGGCGGCCGGGTGGAAGGCTTCGGCGTCGATGATCCGGGCCTGCGCGGCGGCCGGGGCCGCGGGCGCCGCCGGGGGCGCCTCGGGGCGCGCCGGCTCGCGGCAGAGGAGCGAGAGGGCCGCCACCAGGACGGCGGTGACGAGGGTCGGCAGGAAGGGGAGCGCGACGCCCGAGCGCTCGGCGGTGGCGAGACCGTCCGGCATCGCCCCGACCGGGCCGCGCTTCGGGCTGTGCTTCGGGCTGTGCTTCGGGCTGTGGTCGGAGCTGCGACTCACACCAAACCTCGCCAGCATTCGCATCCGGGGCGAGAGTGCGTCGCGATTTGCGGCGGAAGCGGGGCCGTTTCCTTTCCGCTCGGTAACCTTCGGTCACGGGCTTGCGCGGGTCCCGCCGGCCCGGGCACGCCGCTTGCGTCCGGCAGCGGCGCCGGGCCACCGCCGGCCGCCGCAACCGAGGACGCCGCCCGAGCCGGGCCCCGATGACCGAATCGAACCTGACCGTCGCCGTGATCGACCCGAGCCGGGCCCGGGCCGCCATCCTGGAAGAGGGCCTGCGCGCCGCCGGCATCGGACGCGTCGCCATCATCCCCGACACCGCCGACCTCCTGGAGCGCGTCTCCACGCTGAGGCCCGACGTGGTGGTGATCCACCTCGAGAGCCCGAGCCGGGACATCCTCGAGCAGATGTCGGGGGTCTCCCGGCAGGTGGAGCGGCCGGTGGCGATGTTCGTCGACCGTTCGGACGCCACCATGATGCAGGCCGCGGTCGACGCGGGCATCTCGGCCTACGTGGTGGACGGGCTGCGCCCCGAGCGCATCAAGCCGATCCTCGACATCGCGATCCTGCGCTTCAACGCCTTCGCGCGGCTGCAGCGCGAATTGTCCGAGGCCCGCAGCGAACTCGCCGACCGCAAGATGATCGAGCGCGCCAAGGGCATCCTGATGAGCGTGAAGGGCCTGTCGGAGGACGAGGCCTACAAGCAGCTGCGCCGCAAGGCCATGAACGAGAAGCGCAAGATCGCCGACATCGCCCGCGCCATCGTGACGACCGCGGACCTGCTCGGATGAGGCTGCATCTCGGCTATATCCCCCTCTGCGACGCCGCCCCGCTGATCGCGGCGGCCGAGATGGGGTTCGGGCGCGAGGAGGGCCTCGACCTCGACCTCTCGCCCGAGCCTTCCTGGGCGACCCTGCGCGACCGGCTGGCGCTCGGCTACCTCGACGCCGCCCACATGCTGGCACCGCTCGCGCTCGCGAGCGCGCTGGGCCTCAGCGGCCCGCCCGCCGACCTCGCGGTGCCGCTCGGCCTCAGCCTGAACGGCAACGCCGTCACCCTGTCGAACGCCCTCTGGGACGCGATGGAGCCGGGCGACGACGGGCTCGACAGCGTCGCCCGCGCTCTCGCGCGCATCGTCGCGGCGCGCCGCCGGGAGGGCCGCCTGCTGACACTCGGCACCGTGCATCCCTTCTCGTGCCACACCTACCAATGGCGCCACCTGCTCGCGCGGGGCGGGCTCGACCTGTCGGCGATCCGCCTCGTGGCCGTGCCGCCGCAGCACAGCGTCGAGGCGCTCGCGCGCGGCCTCGTCGACGGGTTCTGCGCGGGCGCGCCCTGGAACTCGGTGGCGGTGGCGGCGGGGATCGGGCGGATCGCCGCCCTCGGCTGCGAGATCACGCCCGATTGCCCCGAGAAGGTCCTGGCGCTGTCCGGACGCCTCGGCGAGGCGGCCGTGCCGCTCGTGCGTGCGGTGGCCCGGGCGGGGCTCTGGTGCGCGCAGAGCGCCAACCGGACGGAGCTCGCGCATCGCCTCGCCCGCCGCTCGCATCTCGGGCAGGATGCGGGCCTGATCGCCCGCTGCCTCGAAGGCGAGATCGTCCTCGACGCGGCCGGCCGCCGGCGCACGGCGCCCGCCTATCTGCGCCTCGGCGCGGCGGCGCATGCCCCGGCCCGCACGCAGGCGCGCCGGCTGATGGCCGAGATGGCCCCGGCCGGGCAGCTTCCCCCGGGGCGCGACCTCGCGGGGGCCGCCGAATCCCTGTTCCGGCCGGACCTGTTCGAGGCGGCCGTGGCGACAGATTAGGCCGTCGCGGCGCCGCCCTGAGAGGGAGCGTACGAAGCCGCGCAAATCCGCCGCCGCCGGGGAACGGAAAGAACGGCTCGCCGTTGATTGCGCGCAATGCCCGGCTGCCGCAGCACCATCAGCGCGAACCTGCCTCCGATCCGGCGTGATCGGGTCGAGTTGTCGCGCTACGTGCGATTGCGGGCGGTGCCGCCGCGCCCTGCCAACGAGAACCGGCGGTCCTCCGCACCGAAGCTGTGGCACTGGGCGCTCGCGATCGGCACGGCCCCCACCATCGGCATCGCGCTCGCTCTCTCGATCCTGATCTGATCGGGCGACCCCGGGCGGGCGACACCGTCGCCCGCCCGCGCCGGTCTGCATCTTTCGACTCCAATCGCCTGAATTTTGTGCAGTGCACGCGCTCGGCGCGGGCGCCTGAGCGTGGCCGCGCCCGCACCGGAATTCCCGAGGGCGCTCAATCCTCAAGGTAGCCGCCCGCCGGGCTTGGCACGGAACCTGCTGTTCCTCACGGGTCCGTCAACGGCGACGGGCAGCACCGTCAGCGAGGCCGCTGATCCGGTCATCTCGCGGGTGCGACCCGCGGCGGACGACCGGCAGCGGCTTTTTCTTTCCGATCCGGCGGCCCGCCAACCCACACCCGAGGACGAGACCCGACACGCGATGGCGATAACCCGGACGGACCCTGAGTCGAGGGCGCGCGAGCGCCTCGTCGTCGTCGGCAACGGCATGGCCTCCCTGCGCTTCCTCGAGCGCCTGACCGAGCGCGCGCCCGGCCGCTACGACGTCACGGTGGTCGGCGCCGAGCCGGTGGCCGCCTACAACCGGGTCCTGCTGTCCTCGCTGCTCGGCGGCGAGGTCGACGAGGCGGCCTGCGCCTTCCGGAGCCTCGACTGGTACGCCGAGCACGGCATCCGCCTGATCACGGGCGCCCCCGTGACGGCGATCGACCGGGAGAGCGCCCTGGCCATCGCCGGCGAGACCCACGTCCTGCCCTTCGACAAGCTGATCCTCGCCGTCGGCTCCGCCCCGATCCGCCTGGCTAGGCCCGGCATGGACCTGCCGGGCGTCATCACCTTCCGGGATCTCGCCGACGTGGCGGCGATCCGCAAGGCGGCCGTCCGGCACGCCAGGGCGGTCGTCATCGGCGGCGGCCTGCTCGGGCTCGAGGCGGCGGTCGGCCTGGCGCGCCTCGGCATCGACACGACGCTGCTGCACGTCATGGACCGCCTGATGGAGCGCCAGCTCGACCAAGCGGCCGCCGGCCTCGTGAAGCGGGCGATGGAGGCCCGCGGCGTCAAGGTGATGCTCGGGGCCGATACCGCCGCCATCGAGGGCGGAGCCCGCGTCGAGCGCCTGCGCCTCGCCGACGGCACCGTGCTGCCGGCAGACCTCGTGGTGATGTCGGTCGGCGTGCGCCCCTCGGTCGCGCTGGCGAGGGGGGCGGGCCTCGCGACCGGCCGCGGCATCACCGTCGACGACCGGATGACCACCTCCGACCCCCGCATCTTCGCGCTCGGCGAGTGCGCCGAGCACCGGGGCCAGGTCTACGGCCTCGTCGAGCCGGCCTACGAGCAGGCGGAGACCCTGAGCCGCCACCTGGCGGGGGACGACGCGGCCTATCTCGGCACGGCGCTCTCCACGAGCCTCAAGGTCTCGGGGCTGCCCGTCTTCTCGGCCGGCGCCGTCGACACGCCGGAGGGCGCCGAGGCGATCGTGCTGAGCGATCCGGGCGCGGGCCTCTACCGGAAGCTCCTCGTCGAGGGCGGGCGCCTGATCGGCGCGGTCTTCGTCGGCGACATCGGCGAGCAGGGCTGGTGCAAGGCCCTGATCCGCTCCGGCGAGCCGGTCACCGGCCATCTCGACGATCTCATGTTCGGGCGCACGCCGCCCCGGACCCTCGCAGCGTAACGGAGGCCGCGCGTGCCCGAAGACTTCAACGCCGAGCAGAAGCGCTATCTCGAAGGCTTCGCCTCCGGCATCGCCGCCGCCCGGATGACCGGCGGCCTCAGCGCCGGCCAGGGGGCGGGCGTGCCGCCGACCGAGCCGACGGGACCCGACGCGCCTCACATCAAGGCGCAGGACCGGACCGTCCGGGACGGCGGCAAGCTCTGCGACCAGGAGAAGTGGAAGCGGGCCGAGAACCCGTTCGAGGGCCATAACCGGCTGATCGGCGAGGCCGCGACCGGCAAGGCGCCGAAGCCCGAGGACAATTTCCGCTGGCGCTATCACGGCCTGTTCTGGGTGGCGCCCGCGCAGAATTCCTACATGTGCCGCCTGCGCATCCCGAACGGCATCCTGCAGCATTGGCAATTCTCAGGGGTCGCCGACCTCGCCGACGCGCATGGCGGCGGCTACGCCCACGTGACGACGCGGGCGAATCTCCAGGTCCGCGAGATCGCGCCCGAGCACGGCCAGCCTTTCCTCGACGGACTGGTCGACCTCGGCCTGACCGCCCGGGGCGCGGGCGCCGACAACATCCGCAACGTGACGGGCTCGCCGGTCGCAGGGATCGACGCGCGGGAACTCATCGACACGCGGCCGCTGGCCAAGTCCTGGCACAACTGGATCCTGAACGACCGCTCCCTCTTCGGCCTGCCGCGCAAGTTCAACGTCGCCTTCGACGGCGGCGGCGTCATGCCGGTGCTCGAGGAGACGAACGACATCGGCTTCCAGGCCGTGCGGGTCCTCGACGGCGCCACGGTCGAGCCCGGCATCTGGATGCGCCTCGTGCTCGGCGGCATCTCGGGCCACCGCGACCTCGCCCGCGACACCGGGATCGTCCTCAGGCCCGAGGATTGCAACCGGGTGGCCGACGCGATCCTGCGCGTCTTCATCGAGAACGGCGACCGCACCAACCGCAACAAGGCCCGGATGAAGTACGTCCTCGACGCCTGGGGCTTCGACAAGTACCTCGCCGCCGTCGAGGAGAAGCTCGGGCATCCGCTCGACCGGGTCGATCCGGCGCGGATCGCGCCGCGCGGCCCGATGGACCGCTTCGCGCATGTCGGCGTCCACGCCCAGGTCCAGGCGGGCCTGAACTGGGTCGGGGTGATCCTGCCGGTGGGCCGGATGACCACCGACCAGATGCGGGTGCTCGCCGGGATCGCCCGCGATTGCGGCGACGGGCAGATCCGCCTGACCGTCTGGCAGAACTTCCTGTTCTCGGGCGTGCCCGATGCCAAGCTCGCCGAGGTCGAGGCGCGGGTCGCCGCGCTCGGCCTCACCACGCGCGCGTCGAGCATCCGGGCCGGCCTCGTCGCCTGCACGGGCAACCGCGGCTGCAAGTTCGCGGCCTCCGACACGAAGGGCCACGCGCTCCTCATCGCCGACTACATCGAGGCGCGCGTGAAGGAGCTCGACGTGCCGGTGAACCTGCACCTCACGGGCTGCCACCACAGCTGCGCCCAGCACTACATCGGCGATATCGGGCTGATCGGCGCCAAGGTCGTGGTCTCGGAGGAGGGTGACACGGTCGAGGGCTACGACATCGTGGTCGGCGGCGGCTTCGGCGACAGCCCGAGGATCGGCACGGAGATCTGGAAGGCCGTGAAGGCCGATGACTGCCCCGGCCGCGTCGAGGCTCTGCTGCGCGCCTATCTCGCGGGCCGCGAGGGCATGTCCGAGAGCTTCCAGGCCTTCACCGCCCGCACCGGTCCCGAAACCCTCCGTTCGCTGGCCGAAGACCAGCCCGTCCTGAAGGCCGCAGCATGAGCGAGCACGTCGCGCCCCCTCTCGTCCTCATCCCCGAGAGCGCCCCGTTCTCGGCGGACCAGCGCTCCTGGCTGTCCGGCTACTTCGCGGCACTCCTCGGCCCTGCGGTGGAGGGGGCGACCGCGCTCGCCCCCGGCGAGGCGCCGGGTGGTCCCCAGCTCGCCGACAACGGCGACGCGCCCTGGCACGACCCGTCGATCGGGATCGGCGAGCGCATGGACTTGGCGAAGGACCGCTCCGAGCCGCAGAAGTTGATGGCCGCCATGGCCCAGCAGGATTGCGGCCAGTGCGGCTACAATTGCGCGGACTACGCCAACGCGATCTTCCTGAAGAGCGAGGAGCGGCTGAACCTCTGCCAGCCCGGCGGCAAGGACACGCTGCGGATGCTGAAGAAGCTGGGGGAGGAGTTCGGCGCGGGCGGTGGCGCGGCCAAGGCGCCCGCCGCCGACGGCGAGGCCGCCCCGAGAAAGGAGGCCGCGCTCGGGCCGCTCGGCTTCTGCCGCGAGAACCCGGTCGAGGCGACCTTCGTCTCCCGCACGCGCCTCAACGCGCCGGGCGGCGAGAAGGAGACCTGGCACATCGAGATCGACCTGACGGAGACGCCGATTACCTACGTCGTCGGCGATTCGCTCGGCCTGTTCCCGGCGAACGCCCCGGCTCTCGTCGACGCGGTGATCGCCGAGCTCGGCGCCCGGCCGGAGCGGATCATCGGGGCCAAGATCCTGCGGCAGGCGCTGCTGACCGACTACGCGCTCGGCGCGGCGCCCGACGGGCTCTACCAGCTCCTCTCGCTGCTCACGAGCGGGGAGGCGCGCAGGAAGGCGCAGGCGCTGGCCGCCGGCGAGGATCCGGACGGGGACGCCGCCCATCTCGACGTGCTCGGCGCGCTCCACAAGTTCCCGGGCGCACGCCCCGACGCCGAGGTCTTCCTCGAATCCCTCGACGAACTGCAGCCACGGCTCTACTCGATCTCCTCCTCGCCGAAGGCCGATCCGGGCCGGGTGTCGCTCACCGTCGACGCGGTGCGCTACAACCACCGCTCGCGGCTGCGCCTCGGTGTCGCCTCGACCCATCTCGGCGAGCGCGTTCCCGAGAGGACCCGCGTCAAGGTCTACCTGCAGAAGGCGCACGGCTTCGGCCTGCCCGACGACCCCTCGAAGGATGTGATCATGTGCGGGCCGGGCACCGGCATCGCCCCGTTCCGCGCCTTCCTGCGCGAGCGCGCCGCCACCCGGGCGCCCGGCCGCAACTGGCTGTTCTACGGCCACCAGCGCCAGGCCTCGGACTTCTTCTACAAGGACGAACTCAACGGGCTGAAGGACGCGCGTGTGCTCACCCGCCTGTCGCTCGCCTGGTCGCGCGACGGCACCGAGAAGACCTACGTGCAGGACCGCATGCGCGAGAACGGGCCTGAATTGTGGAAGTGGCTCGAGAGCGGCGCCCATTTCTACGTCTGCGGCGACGCCAAGCGCATGGCCAAGGACGTGGAGCGGGCGATCATCGACGTCGCGGCCGAGCACGGCCGGAAGACCCCCGACGAGGCGGTGGCCTACCTCGCGGCCCTCAAGAAAGCCGGCCGCTACCAGGCCGACGTGTACTGACTTGAGCAACGCCCCCTCTCCCGTTCGGGAGAGGGTTGGGGTGAGGGGTGCGAGGCGCCCGGAAAAGTCGCCCCCCTCACCCGGCGCGCTGACGCGCACTCGACCTCTCCCGGACGGGAGAGGTGGGGCGCCCCGGCCCGACTCTTGCTCACCTGAACGCCGCGAGACGCACCCCAAGACGCACCCCAAGACGCACCCGAGGATTCTCCATGACCGCACCTCAGCCGGAGACGCCGTCCGCCGTGCGAACCACCTGCCCGTATTGCGGCGTCGGCTGCGGGGTGCTCGCCACCCCGGACGGCCGGGGCGGTGCCGGGATCGCGGGCGATCCCGAGCATCCGGCGAATTTCGGCCGCCTCTGCTCCAAGGGCTCGGCGCTCGGCGAGACGCTGTCGCTGGAGAACCGCCTGCTGCACCCGATGCTCGACGGGGCCCGCGTCTCCTGGGAGGCGGCGCTCGGCGCGGTCGCCGGCGGCCTCCGCCGGACCGCCGAGGCCCACGGGCCCGACGCGATCGCCTTCTACCTGTCGGGTCAATTGCTCACGGAGGATTACTACGTCGCCAACAAGCTCGCGAAGGGCTTCATCGGCACGCCGCACGTCGACACCAACTCGCGGCTCTGCATGTCTTCCGCGGTCGCGGCGCACCGGCGCGCCTTCGGCTCCGACACGGTGCCGGGCTGCTACGAGGATCTCGACGAGGCCGACCTCATCGTGCTCGTCGGCTCGAACGCGGCCTGGTGCCACCCGATCCTGTTCCGCCGCATGGCGGACGCGCGCATGAGGCGCGGCGCCAAGCTCGTGGTGATCGATCCCCGCCGCACCCAGACGGGCGAGGAGGCCGACCTGTTCCTCGGGCTGAGGCCCGGCACCGACACGGCCCTGTTCTCGGGCCTCCTCGTGCACCTCGCGGAGACGGGCGGCCTCGACCGGCGCTTCATCGCCGAGCACACGTCCGGGTTCGAGGCGGCGCTGGACCGCGCCCGCCTCATCGCGCCGAGCCTTGCCGCCACCGCCGCCGCCACGGGCCTGGCGGAGGCCGAGATCGCCCGCTTCGTCGACCTGTTCGCGCGGACGAAGCGGGTCGTCACCGCCTTCTCGCAGGGTGCCAACCAGTCGGCCCAGGGGACCGACAAGGGCAACGCCATCATCAACTGCCACCTCGCCACGGGGCGGATCGGGCAGCCCGGCCAGGGGCCGTTCTCGCTGACCGGCCAGCCGAACGCCATGGGCGGGCGCGAGGTCGGGGGCCTGGCCAACATGCTGGCGGCCCACATGCACTTCGCGCCCGAGGAGGTCGACCGCGTCCGCCGCTTCTGGGGGGCGCCGCGCATCATCACGGGCGAGGGCATGAAGGCGGTGGCGCTGTTCGAGGCGATCGACCGGGGCAAGATCAGGGCGCTCTGGGTGATGGGCACGAACCCCCTCGTGTCGATGCCCCGCGCCGATGCCATCAGGGCGTCGCTCAAGAAGCTCGACCTCTACGTGGTCTCGGAGGCCGTCTCCGACAGCGACACGGCCAGGGCCGCGGGCAAGCGCACGGTGCTGCTGCCCGCGCTCGCCTGGGGCGAGAAGAACGGCACGGTCACGAACTCGGAGCGGCGCATCTCGCGCCAGCGGAGTTTCCTGAAGGCTCCCGGCGAGGCCCGGCCCGACTGGGCGATCGTCAGCGACGTCGCGCGCCGCCTCGGGCACGGCAAGAGCTTCGCCTACCTCTCGGCGGCGGCGATCTTCCGCGAGCACGCGGCGCTCTCGGGCTTCGAGAACAACGGCAGCCGCGACTTCGATATCGGCGCCCTGAGCGACCTCAGCGACGCGGCCTACGCGGCCAATCCCCCCGTGCAGTGGCCGCTGCCGAAGCGCGGGGCGGCCAAGGGCCGCGCCCGCCTCTTCGCGGACGGGCGCTTCTACACCTTCGACCAGCGCGCCCGCTTCGTCGCCGTGCAGCCGCCGGCGCTCGCGCAGGAGACGAGCGCGGAGTACCCGCTCGTCCTCAACACCGGCCGCGTGCGCGACCACTGGCACACCATGACCCGCACCGGGAAGAGCCAGCGCCTCTCGGCGCACCGCTCGGTCCCCTTCGTGGAGATCCACCCGGACGACGCGGCCGCCTTCGGCCTCGCGGAGGGGGGCATCGCCGAGGTGGCGACGGCCCACGGCACGGCCGAGCTCGAGCTGGTGGTCACGGCGGGAATCCGTCCCGGCACCCTGTTCATGCCCATGCACTGGAGCGACATGAACGCCTCGAAGGCCCGGGTCGGCGCCGTGGTGCGGGGCGTGCCGGATCCCGTCTCGGGCCAGCCCGAGCTCAAGGCGACGCCGGCCCGGATCCGGCCGGTCGCCTACCGCTCGCGCGGCTTCCTGCTGACCCGCGAGCCGCTCGCGGCGCCCTCCGGCTGGTGGTGGGCGCGCGCCGCGATCCAGGGCGGCTCGGGCCTGCAATTCGCCGCGCAGGACGGCTCCCGCGAGATCGCGCTGCTGATGCGGGGCGCCTTCCAGGGGCTGGAGCTCGCCGAGTACGCCGACCATGCCCGCGGGCGCTACCGCTGCGCCGTCTACCGGGAGGGCCGCCTCGTCGCCAGCCTGTCGCTCGCGCCCGCCGAGGACAAGCCCGACTGGGAAGCCGCCAAGGCCCTGTTCGCCGAGGATCAGCCCGAGGCGCCGGTGCGGCGCGCGCTGCTCTCCGGCCGCGCCGCCGCCGCGGCGGCCGGCCCCACGATCTGCGCCTGCCACGGCGTCGGCCTCGACGCCATCGCGGGCGCGATCGCGGCCGGCGCCGGCACCGTCGAGGCGGTCGGCGCGGCCTGCAAGGCGGGCACGAATTGCGGCTCCTGCATACCCGAGATCCGCAAGCTCCTGCCCGAAACGCTTGCGCGCAGCGCGGCTTGAGCCCCATGGTGCGGGGCGGTGCCGCGTGGCGCGACGCGCCACCTCTCCCGTGCGGGAGAGGTCGAGTCCGCCTCACGCGGACAGGGTGAGGGGTACGACGCATTCGGAGAGGTCGCACCCCTCACCCTGTCCCTCTCCCGCACGGGAGAGGGGACCCGAGCCCTGTCCCTCTCCCGCACGGGAGAGGGGACCCGAGCCCTGTCCCTCTCCCGCACGGGAGAGGGGACCCGAGCATCGTCCGGCACCGCCTGCGTTCTCAAGTCCAACCGGCATCGACACCATGAGCACACCCCGCCAGCCCCGCGAGACGCGCGGTCCCGGCCTCGAACCCCTGGCGGTCCTGCCCGTCTTCGTGCCGCTCCAGGGGCGGCGCGCGGTGCTGGCCGGCTCGAGCGGCGGCGCGCCCTGGAAGGTGAAGCTGCTCGCGGCCGCGGGCGCGGAGGTCGACGTCTACGCGCCGGAGCCGGGCGAGGAACTCGCCGCCGTCCCCTCGGAGATCGTGGCGGGCCGCGTCACGCTGCACGCGCGCCGCTGGACGCCGGCGGACCTCGCCGGCGCCGCCTTCGCCATCGGCGCGATGGAGGACGAGGCCGAGTGCGTCGCCTTCGTGGAGGCCGCGCGCGCGGCAGGCTGCATCGTCAACGCGATCGACCGGCCCCATCTCTGCGACGTCAAGTTCGGCGCCATCGTCAACCGCTCGCCCCTCGTCGTCGGCATCTCGACCGAGGGAGCGGCGCCGGTCTTCGGCCAGACCGTGCGGGCCCGCATCGAGGCGATGCTGCCGCGCGGCTTCGCGGCCTGGGTGGCCGCCGCCCGCGACTGGCGCGAGGGCATCCAGGCCCGCTTCCACGCCTTCGCCGAGCGCCGCGCCTTCTGGGAGCGCTTCAGCGACCGCGCCTTCGCGGAGCCCGACCGGGCGCCGACCGAGGCCGACCTCGCCGACCTCATCGGGCAGATGCAGGCCGCCCCGCGCGGCGGCGCCGTCACCCTGGTCGGCGCCGGGCCGGGCGATGCCGAGCTCCTGACGCTCAAGGCGCTGCGCGCGCTCCGCAACGCCGACGTGATCCTGTACGACGACCTCGTCGCCCCCGAGATCCTCGACTACGCCCGGCGCGAGGCCCGCACCATGCTGGTCGGCAAGACGGGGCACGGCCCCTCCTGCCGCCAGGACGACATCAACGCCCTGATGGTGTCGCTCGCCCGGACCGGCAAGCAGGTGGTGCGGCTGAAGTCCGGCGACCCCCTGGTCTTCGGGCGGGCCGGTGAGGAGATCGACGCCTGCCGCGCGGCCGGCATCCCCGTCACGGTGGTGCCGGGGGTGAGCGCGGCGCAGGGCGCGGCCGCCGCCCTCGGCGTGTCGCTGACCCACCGCGACGCGGCGCGCCGCCTGCAATTCGTCACCGGCCACGACCGGCGCGGGGCGCTGCCCGACGACCTGAACTGGGGCGCGCTCGCCGACCCGAGCGTGACCACCGTCGTCTACATGCCCAAGCGCACCCTGCCGGCGCTGCTGGCGCGGGCGATCGCCGAGGGGCTCGAGCCCGCCACCCCGGCCCTCGTCGTCTTCAACGCGACGCGGCCGGGCCAGGCCGTGGTCCGGGGCAGCGCCGAGAGCCTCGCCGACCGGGTCGAGGCCTCGGGCCACGAGGGCCCGGCGATCCTGATGGTGGGCGAGGCGCTCGCCCGCGGCGTTGCCGCGCTGCCGGCGGAATCGGGCGAGGCCGCCGCCGCATCCTGACGGGGCGAGGCGGCCGAGCTCCAACCCGCTTCCCCGTCCCGAGGCGCCGGAGCGCGGCGGAGGCCTCGAAGGAGGCCTCCCCATCCCGTTCGCTCCTTCGGGGGCGGTTGCCCCGGGGCGACCCCGTGCCCCCTTGCCAGCCCGGCCTCGCCGTGGTTCGCAGCCGCCCGGGCCGCCGCTCCTCGCGCGGCCGTCCGCGTAGAGGTTTCCCATGCTGTCCGACCGGACGCGCCGCCTGCTCCTGCCGCTCGGAGCCTTCCTGCTCGGCCTGATCGGGCTTGCCGCGGTGGCGGTTCTGACCCTGGCGCCCGACCGCGGCGGCGTCGCCACCGCGAGCGTCGGCGGCCCCTTCACGCTGGTGAACCAGGACGGCAGGACCGTCACCGAGCGGGATTTCGCCGGGGCCACCCACCTCGTCTTCTTCGGCTTCACGCATTGCCCGGACATCTGCCCGACCACCCTGCAGCAGATCTCCGACGTGCTGGCGGCGCTCGGCGACAGGGCCAAGGGCATGAAGGTCGCCTTCATCACGGTCGACCCGGAGCGCGACACGCCCGCGAGCCTGAAGACTTACCTGGAGAGCTTCGACCCGCGCATCGTCGGCCTCACGGGCAGCCCCGAGCAGGTTGCCGCAACGGTCAAGGCCTACCGCGCCTATGCCCGGCGGGTGCCGACCAAGGGCGAGGACTACACGATGGAGCACACGGCCCTCGTCTACGTGATGGACGGGAAGAACCGCTTCCTCGGCGCCCTCAACCTGCAGCGGCCGGCCGACGAGACCGCGGCGGAGCTCGCGAAGCGGATCTGACCGCGCCCGGCGCCCGGCCGAGCGCCCCCGAGCGCGAGGTGCGCGAGAGCCCGTGCTCGGTCTTGTTCCAGCGGTTCGGCGCCCGGATCAGCTCGATCAGGCCGGCCCAGGCCGCGAGGCTGACGAGGACGAAGTAGGCGGGCAGCACCAGCACGAAGGGCACGAGATCGAACCAGCCCCGCCGGATCGCGCCGAGCGCGGCCGGCAGCAGCATCGCGGCGAGGCCCGTGGCGAAGATCGTGAGCGCGAGGCCGGTCGGCAGGTTCGGCCAGAAGGCCGGGCCGGACTCGACCTCGCGCAGCAGGAAGGCGACCGCCGCGCCGGCCGTGAGTACGGGATAGACCAGGGCCGAGACCACGGTGCCGGGCAGCATCGCCAGCGCGCAGAGCGCCTCCATCGGCCCGAGGCGGCCGAGATTGGCGAGCGGGCTGCGCAGATGCGTGAAGCTCGTCTGGATGAAGCCCTTCATCCAGCGGGTGCGCTGGCGCAGCCAAGGCTTCACCGCGGCCGGCGCCTCCTCGATCGTGGCGCTCGGCAGGTCGCCGACCGCGTAGCCGGCGAGCGCGAGCCGCATCCCGAGATCGGCGTCCTCGGTGACGTTCCAGGCATCCCAGCCGTGCACGGCGCGCAGGACCTCGGTGCGGAAATGCGTCGAGGTGCCGCCGAGCGGCGTCGGCAGCCGCCAATGGGCGAGCGCCGGCCCGAGCACGTCGAACAAGGCCGCGTATTCGAGGGCGAAGCAGCGCGTGAGCCAGGAATCCAGGGCGTTGTCGATGACGAGGCGCCCCTGCAGGCAGGCGACGTCCGGCCCGGATCCGGCGAAGATCCCGGCCGCGAGGCGCAACTGCCGCGGATCCGGCACGTCCTCGGCGTCGTAGACGACGAGGCAGGCGCCGCGGGCGAGCGGCAGCGCGACGTTGAGCGCCCGCGGCTTGGTGCGCGGCAGGCCGGGCGGGGCCACCACCACCTCGAACCAGGCGGGCAGCGCCTCGGCCGCGAGAGCGGCGGCGGTCTCGGCGTCGTCGGCCTCGATCACGAGCTTGATGTCGAGCTTCGCCTCCGGGTAGTCGAGCCGCGACAGCGCGCCGACGAGGCGCGGCACCACCGCGGCCTCCCGGTAGAGGGCGACGAGCACCGTGTAGACCGGCAGCTCCGCCTCCGGCAGGTCCGCCGCCGGGGCGGCGACGGGCGCGCGGATGCAGAGGGCGGCGATCCGGAAGGTCGCCATCGCCAGGAAGGCGCTCTGGACCGCGGCGACGAGCGCGAGCGCGAGCCAGCCCGGCAGGCAGGCGAAGACGGCGAGCGCCGTGACGACGAGGAGGCCGGCGAGCGCCATGTGGCTCGCACGCGGGCCCGGCCGGAAGGCCCAGTCCGGCCGTCGCACCTGCAGCTCGTCCGCGGCATAGGCCGCGATCCGGTCCGGCAGGGCGGCGAAGACGGCCGCGCGCAGGCGGGACGGCGTGGTGATGGCGGGTACGCGGCCCGGAGGGCTGCGCCCGGCGAGGAGTTCGGCGATCTCGGGCCCGCGCGGCGCGAGCACGAAGGCAGCGGGGGCGCCGGCCGCGAGCGGCGCGATGCCGGCGGCGAGGCTCTCGGGGAAGCGCACGCTCGCCCGCAGCGCGACGGCGCGATCGAGGAAGGGGGCGCCGAGGGTGCGGGCGAGCGCCCGGTAATAGGCCTCCTCGCCCATCAGCCCGGCCTGGATCAGGGCGGTCGCCCCGTCGGTTCCGCTCTCGCGGGCGAGGGCGGCGGCCCGCAGCAGCGTCGCGGGCGGCGTGCCCTCCGCCAGCAGGAAGCCAAGCTCGGGCGGCAGCGCCAGCGTACCCGACCAGGGCGACCGTAGCCCGAGGAACGACACGAGCCCGCTCCCGCCGGCCCCGGAACGTGCTAGGGGGAGGAGGTGAGCCGAACCTTCTCCGCATTGCGCCAACGCATCATGGGCGCCGACACACCGTCAAGGCGACCGCGCCGGCTTTCCGGGCGGGATCTCGCGTTTGTGATTCTTGTCGTTGCCGGCGCAACGGTCGCGCCGCCGGCCCGGGCCGAGGATCCGCCCCCGCCGCCCGCCGCCGAGCGGGTCGCCATCCCGAACTTCTGGAACCCGCGCAGCCGCGGCGAGCGGGTCGAGGCGCCGCAGACCGGCCGCCCCGTCCGCTTCCTCACGGACGACGAGTTCCCGCCGATGCACTTCGCGGGTCCCGACGGCAACCCGACCGGCTTCGTGGTGGAGCTCGCGCGCGCCGTCTGCGAGCGCCTCGCGATCTCCTGCACCGTGCAGGCGCGCCGCTTCGACACGCTCCTCGACGCGCTCAACGAGCGGCAGGGCGACGTCGTCGCCGCCGCGATCCCGCTGACCCCGACGCTGCGCGCCAAGTTCCTGGCGACCCGGCCGTATTTCCGCTGGCCCGCCCGCTTCGTCGCCCGCACCGACCGCGGCCTGCCGGCGCCCTCCGCCGAGGCGCTCGCGGGCCGCAGCGTCGGCGTGATCGGCGGCAGCGCGCACGCGGCCTATCTCAAGGCGTTCTTCCCGAAGGCCGCCCCGAGGGAGTTCACCGACCTCTCGGCGGCGGAGGGGGCGCTCCGGCGCGGCGAGACGGACTACGTCTTCGCCGACGGGCTGAACCTCGCCCTCTGGGTCGGCGGCTTCGAGGCCGGCCATTGCTGCGCGCTGATCGGCGGCGACTACCTCGAGAACCGCTATTTCGGGGAAGGCATCGGCCTCGTCACCCGCCAGGAGGACGCCGCCCTCTCGCGCGCGCTCGACGACGCCCTCCAGCGGATCTGGGACGACGGAAAGTACGCGGAGCTGTATCTCCGGTTCTTCCCCATCAGCCCGTTCTGACGCAGGCGTCGCGCCACAAAAAAGCGCCCCGGGAATTTCGCAGCGCGGCAAAGCGCACGCGATCATACTGCGTTTCGACCGAATCGGTCAAAACGCAGAAAACATGATCGATTCAATAAGTTAGAGCATGCTTTGAGCGAAAAACCGTTGCCACTTTTTCGCAGCATGCTCTAGGGTGCCGCCCTTCGCGACAGACCCCCATCCAGACCGACAATGTCCGCCATGCCGTCCCCGCTCTCCCCCAACCCCGCCCTGATCGAGGCCGCCGCCCAGGCCGCCTCCTGGCCGTTCGAGGAGGCCCGCAAACTCGTGGCGCGGCTGGAGCGCAGGCCCAAGGCCGAGGTTCTGTTCGAGACCGGCTACGGGCCTTCCGGCCTGCCTCATATCGGCACCTTCGGCGAAGTGGCGCGCACCTCGATGGTGCGCCACGCCTTCCGGGTGCTCACGAAGGATGCGGTGCCGACGCGGCTCATCGCCTTCTCGGATGACATGGACGGGCTGCGCAGGGTGCCCGACAACGTGCCGAACCGCGCGATGCTGACGCGCGCCCTCAACCTGCCGCTGACGCGGGTGCCCGACCCGTTCGGCACGCATGACAGTTTCGGCGCGCACAACAACGCGGAGTTGCGCCGCTTCCTGGACGCCTTCGGCTTCGACTACGAGTTCCGCTCGGCGACCGAGTGCTACCGCTCCGGCGTCTTCGACGCGGCCCTGATGCGGGTCGCCGAGCGCTACGACGCGGTCATGGACATCATGCTGCCCTCGCTGCGCGCCGAGCGCTCGGCGAGCTACTCGCCCTTCCTGCCGCTCCACCCCGTCACCGGCGAGGTCATGCAGGTGCCGATCGACGAGATGCGGGCGGCACGCGGCACGCTCGTC
Organism: Methylobacterium nigriterrae; assembly: GCF_037106235.1. Classification (NCBI taxonomy): domain Bacteria; kingdom Pseudomonadati; phylum Pseudomonadota; class Alphaproteobacteria; order Hyphomicrobiales; family Methylobacteriaceae; genus Methylobacterium; species Methylobacterium nigriterrae. The sequence continues at coordinate 100,480 of NZ_JBAWTG010000009.1, forward strand.
TGGCGCGATCCGAAGACCGGCGAGGCCTACGAGACCCCGATCACCGGCGGCCACGCCAAGCTGCAGTGGAAGCCCGACTGGGCGATGCGCTGGGTCGCGCTCGGCGTCGATTACGAGATGGCCGGCAAGGACCTGATCGATTCGGTCAAGCTCTCGGGCCGGATCGCCCAGGCGCTCGGCGCCGAGCCGCCGGAGGGCTTCAACTACGAATTGTTCCTCGACGAGAAGGGCCAGAAGATCTCGAAGTCGAAGGGCAACGGGCTCACCATCGACGAGTGGCTGGCCTACGGCACCCCCGAGAGCCTGGCCCTGTTCATGTACAGCAAGCCGCGCGAGGCGAAGCGCCTGTTCTTCGACGTGATCCCGCGCCACGTCGACGAGTACCTGAACTTCCTCGACCGCTACCCGGCCCAGGACGCCAAGCTGCGGCTCGGCAACCCGGTCTGGCACCTGCATGCCGGCGAGCCGCCGCCGCCCGAGACGATCGGGGGCGGGGAGGGCGGGACCGGCACGACGCTGACCTTCGCGATGCTCCTCAACCTCGTGGCCGTGGCCAATGCCGAGGATGCGGGCGTGCTCTGGGGCTTCATCCGGCGCTACGCGGCCGATGTCGGCCCTGGCACGCATCCGGGCCTCGATCGGCTGGTGCACCGCGCGCTCGCCTATTACCGGGACTTCGTGCGCCCGCAGAAGACCTACCGGGCGCCGACGCCCGAGGAGCGCGCGGCGCTGGAGGACCTCTCGGCCACGCTCGCCGGGCACGCGGGATCGACGGATCCCGAGGCGCTGCAGGCTGCGGTCTACGAGGTGGGACGGCGCCATTTCCCGGACCTGTCCGGCAAGGCCAAGAGCCCCGACGGGCGCCCCGGCGTGTCGCAGGCGTGGTTCACCACGATCTACAACATCCTGTTCGGCGAGGCCCGCGGCCCCCGCTTCGGCTCCTTCGTCGCCCTCTACGGCGTGGACGAGACCCGGGCGCTGATCGCGAGGGCGCTCTCGGGCGATCTCGCCCGCGCGCACGAGGCCTTCAAGGCCGGGCTCGCCGGAGGCGCGGCCGGGACGGGGTGAGGCGGCGCGCCCGATCCTGCGTGCCTCAGAGCACCGCCCGCCCGATCTGCCGCAGGCTCGCCTCCCAGACCCGCTCCTGCACGGCCTCGTCCCGGCTCTCGGGCGAGGATGGCTCCTCCCGGCAGCGGGAGAAGTAGCGCCCGCTGACGCCCGCGAGCTCGGGCGCGGTGGCGACGTGCAGCGAGGTCGCCGCGCCCTCCGCGGGCGGCCTCAGGAAGGGCCGGATCAGGCCCCAGCCGAAGCCGAGAAGCCCGCGCGTGTTCTTGGCGAACCCTGTGTTGATGACGCCCGGATGCAGCGCGTTGACCGTGACGCCGCTGCCGGCAAGCCGCCGGGCGAGCGCGTAGGTGAAGAGCACGTTGCCGAGCTTGGCCTGGGAATAGGCCCTGATGGCGCCGTAGGACCGCGCGCCCTCGAGATCCGCGAAGTCGACGTGCCCGCGCAGATGCGCGGCCGAGGCCACGTTGACGATGCGGGCGGGCGCGCTGCCCTTGAGCCGATCGAGAAGCTCCAGGGTCAGCAGGACATAGCCGAGATGGTCGAGGGCCCAGGTCCGCTCGATGCCGTCGACGGTGACCTCGCGGCGGTCGAAGATCGCGCCCGCGTTGTTCACCAGCACGTCGAGCCGGGGATAGGCCGCCAGCACCGCGGCGGCGAGGCGCCGGATCTCGGCCTGCGCCGAGAGATCGGCCACGAACGGGTCGAGCACGGCGCCGGGCACGGCCGCGCCGATCGCGCGGATCGCGCGCTCGACCTTGGCGGGATCGCGCCCGACGATCCCGACCTGGGCGCCGGCCCTCGTCAGGCCGAGCGCCGTCTCGTAGCCGATCCCGGAGGTCGCCCCCGTGACGAGGCAGACCTTGCCGGCCATCGACCCTGAGCGGATCTCGGCCATCGCTCAGAACACCGCCTGCCCGATGGCGAAGGCCACCACCACGATCACGATCGCGACGATGAGGAACAGGCCGAACAGGATGCGGGCGAGCGAGCCCGCGCCCGAGGCGATGCCGGTGAAGCCGAGGGCGCCCGCGATCAGCGAGATCACGAAGCAGATGAGGGCCCATTTCAGGAGGGTCATGCGCGAATTCCGGCGTCCGATTCGACCGGTCAACCCGGCCGAAGCTCAACCGTTCCGGAACACGGCCGAGCGCCGTGCGTCCTGTCTCACGCCGCCGGCTTCGCCGGCAGGGCCGCGGGGTCGGCCCGCGCCAGGATGAGGTCGGCGAGCGCGTGGTAGAGCCCGCCCTGGCAGACGAGCTTCGAGGCCGCGTCGGCGATGAGCGCGGCGATCATCAAGGGGATCATCATGGCGTGGTCCTGGGTCATCTCGGTGACGATGACGAAGGAGGTGATCGGCGCCTGCAGGACGCCCGTCAGGTAGGAGACCATGCCGACCAGCACGAGCGCGCCGATCGAGACGCCGGGAAACAGGTCGTGGAACGCGGCGCCGAGGCCGGCCCCGACCGCCAGCGAGGGGGCGAACAGGCCGCCCGGGATGCCGCTGATGGAGGAGAGCACGGTGGCGGCGAACTTCAGCGGCGCGAAGTCGGGGCGGGCCGGCGCATCCCCGTGCAGGATGGCGCGGGCCTCCTCGTAGCCGGTGCCGTAGACGGCGCCGCCCGAGGCGAGCCCGCAGAGCGCGACGCCGAGCCCGCACAGCATCGCGAAGGCGACCGGACGCCGCCCGATCAGGGCGCCCGCCCGGCCCGGCAGGCCGCGCCCGAACAGAATCACGACGCGGCTGAACAGGCCGCCGGCGAGCCCGCCGAGCCCGCCGATCAGCGGCACCAGGATCCAGCCCGCCCCGATCGCGAGCGTCGCGTCGGTCGTGCCGAAATAGGTGTAGTTGCCCACGAGCCAGAGCGAGGTCAGGCCCGCCGCCACGATCGCCGCCACGATCAGGCCGGTGGTGCGGGCCTCGTAGGTGCGGCCGAGTTCCTCGATGCCGAAGACGATGCCGGCGAGCGGCGTGTTGAAGGCCGCCGCCACGCCGGCCGCGCCGCCCGCCAGGATCAGGCCCGGCAGGCGCTGCGGCGTCAGCCGGCCCACCGCCGCCATGATGGCCGCCCCCACCTGGACGGTCGGCCCCTCGCGGCCGGCGGCCGCGCCGCAGAGGAGGCCGAGCGTCATCACCGCGATCTTGCCGACGGCGACCCGCAGCGAGATCAGGGCGTGCCGGAGGCCGGCATCCCGGGTGTGGCGCGCCGCGATCACCTGCGGGATGCCGGAGCCTTGCGAGTTCGGGAAGACCGTGAGCGCGAGCAGCGCCGCGAGGCCGAAGCCGATCGGGGTCATCGCCAGCGCGATCAGGGGCGACACGGACAGGATCCCCTTGAAGACCGCTTGCGCCGCGTCCGCGAGCTTCGCCATCAGCACGGCGGCGAGCCCGACGCAGATGCCTCCGACGAGGAACAGGAGGCGCCGCCGCCAGATCGCGAAGGCATCGGCGGAGGCCCCGCGCAGGCGCGCCATCGAGCGGTGGTGGAGGATGCGTCGCGCCATGATCCTGCGTCGGTCGGGAAGGGGCCTGTCGCACGCGTCAAGCCGTTGCGGGTCGCCGTGCGGCGGGGATCACCGGCACGGGGAGGGGTCTGCCGGCCTCGCCTCAGCGCTCCGCCGCGCAGAGCGCCTCGACGCTCCGCAGATACGCCTTGGCGTCGATTTTCCGGAGCGAGTTCTCGCTTTGGTAGCGGACCGTGCCGAACACCTTGCGGCGGGCCCAGGGACGATCGTGCAGGCCGTAGACCCAGGCGACGTTGGTGAAGGAATTGGGGTCGCGCCCGTCGAGGAAGTAGCGGTTGTTGAGGCGCAGCGTCCTGGCGAAGCCCTCCTCGGGGGAGGGGGACCATTCGAGGATCTTCTTGCCCCAGTACATGCGCAGGTGGTTGTGCATGTAGCCGGTCTCGCGCATCTCGGCCTGGGCGGCGTTCCAGTGGCGGTCGTGCGTGCGCCCCTCGGCGAGCTCGGCCTCGGAATAGAGGTGCGGGCGCGGGTCCCCCTCATGCGCGGCGAGGGTCTTGCGGGCCCAGTCGGGCACCGCCTGCGCGTAGGCATCGTAGCGCTCGGTGTAGAAGACATGGTTCATCGCGAGCTCGCGCCGGACGACGACCTCCTCCAGGTAGGAGGCCCGGTCCTCCGCCGCACCCGCCTTCGCGGCCCGCACCGCGAGCGCGATCTCGACGGGCGAGATCTGCCCGAAATGCAGGTAGGGGCTCATATGGGAGGCCGCCCCGGCCTCGGGCTTGCCGCGATTCGTGCCGTAATCGGCGAAGGGCCCCGCGAGATAGGCCGCGAGGCGGGCACGCGCCGCGCTCTCCCCGCCCCGGAAGCGCTTCACCGGCGGCACTGAGCGGTCGAGGCTCATCCCGGCGAGCACGGCGTCGGGATCCGACACGTCGACCGCGCTCGTCAGCCCGAGCCCATCCGCCCGCCGGGCGACCCGGCGCGGCCGCAGGGGCTGGATGTACTCGTCCCAGACCCGGTGCAGCTTCGGCCGCAGCGTGCGGGCGCCGTACTCGTGCCGGCCCGAGGCGGCCTCGACCGGCACCACGACGTCGCCCTCGACCTGCACGATGCGGGTATCGACGCGCCCGGCGATCTCGGCGTACCAGCCCTTCTGGATCGCGAGGTAGCCCCGGTCGAGGACGAGGAGCGCCGCGTCCCGCGCGAGGTCGATGGCGATCTCGGCCGGCGAGGCTTTCCGCACCACGAGCCCGATGCCGCGCTCGTCGAGCCCCGCCCGCGCGTCGGCGAGGCCCTGCAGCAGGAAGGCGTAGTGCCGGGCATTGGCCTCGGGGAAGCCGCTCGCGCCGTCGAGCAGGCCGAAGCAGGCGACCACCGGAAGCGCGAGGCGGTTCGCCTCCTCGATCGCGTATTCGAGGGCCGGGTTGAAATGCGCGCGGTTCGCCTGCTGCAGGAGATAGAGCACGTAGGCCCCGCCTCGCCGCGGCGCCGCGTCGTGGAGGATGCGGATCCGTCCCGCCTGAATCGCCATGATGCGCCGTCGCCCCCGAGACCGGCCCCGTCCTCGCCCCGGGACCTGCCGAGACATCGGCCGGGGCGTCCGCGATGACAAGCTAGGGCGCGCCGCGGCGGCGTCCGCGGGCGCGGTCGGCGGCGGGCGGAAAGTCCCGCCAAGTGAGGGGCAGCTGTCCGGCGCCCGAAATAGTTGCGCGATCAGGCCTTTATCCCGCCGGAACTTGATCGTGCCGCGCGGGCCGGCGCCTGAAATCAGGGGCCGACTGCATGCGACATTTTGAGCACAGCCCGTGTTCAATGTGCGCAGCCGCACCGGAAACGACAGTCCTGCTGCCCCAATGCCCTTGAATTCCGCCGCGGTAGGTTCAGATTGTGCATTGCGGGATCGCGATGGCGTCGCGGTTCCGCTGCCCTCCTTGGGCGTTTCCTCCCTAGACTTCGGGCCGCTCCTTCGGGAGTGGCCTTTTTTCTTTCGACTCGCGGTCCGTTTCCTTCAACCTGCGGTCCGCTTGGCGGCCCCAGCAGGCGCGGCGTAGCATGGCGCCATGGCCGGCGAAGCGCCGAACCCCGACAACGATCTCGTCCTGCGCACGATGTAGGGCGTGCGGCGCGACGTGCACGAGATGTTCGAGCGCGAGGCGCGGGTGATCGAGCTTATCGGCCGCGTGAGCAACCGCCTGGACACGATGAGCGCGCAGATCGAGGGGCGCTTCTCTCAGGTGGACCGCGCGCTCAACGCGATCCGCGGCGACATCACGCTCCTCGAGAACCGGTCGCTCACGGCGATCGCGGAGGTGCGCGACGTGGTCCGCCGGCTCGACGAGGCGGATGAGTCGCGTCGGCCGGAAGCCTGACCGCGCCCCGCGAGGTCAGCCCCTGGCGCGCGCCCGGATCATGAAGTTGTCGTAGGTGTACTCGGCCACCTGGAACCAGAGGTATTCCTCGTTCCGGAAGGTCTTCATCGCCTCGTAGATGCGCTTGAAGTCGGGATTCTTGCCCGCGATCTCGCCGTAGACCTCGTTGGCCTGCTTGAGGGCCGCCTCCATCAGATCCTGGGGGAAGGGCCGCAGCTGCGCGCCGCCCGCGACGAGGCGGCGCAGCGCGCCGGGATTGCGGGCATCGTAGCGGGCCTGCACCTCGGCGCTCACCTGCGCGGCGGCGCTCTGCAGGACGGTCCGGTAGGTCCTGGGCAGGGCCTTCCACTTCTCGGCGTTGAGCCAGAAGTGGAGCATGGCGCCGCCCTCCCAGAAGCCCGGATAGTGATAGATCGGCGCGACCTTCTGCAAGCCGAGCTTCTCGTCGTCGTAGGGGCCGATCCACTCGGCCGCGTCGATCGCCCGGGATTCGAGGGCGCCGTAGATCTCCGGGCCGGGCGTGGCCTGGGGCAGGGCGCCGAACTTCGCGAGGACCTGGGCGCCGAGGCCGGCGATGCGGATCTTCAGCCCCTGGAGGTCGGCGGCCGACTTGATCTCGCGGCGGAACCAGCCGCCCATCTGGGCGCCGGTATTGCCGCCCGGCAGGCTGGCCAGCCCCTGCTTGGCGAAGACCTCGGCGAAGAGGTCGGCCGCCCCGCCCGCGTGCCACCACGCGTTCTGGCCGCGGGCGTTGAGGCCGAAGGGCAGGGCGGTGGCGAGCGCGAAGGTCGGGTCCTTCTGCGTCGCGAGCGTCGCGGGCCCGTGCCCCATCTCGACGGTCCCGGCCGCGACCGCGTCGATCATGCCCTCGGCCCCCACCGCCTCGCCGACCGCGAGCGGCTTGATCTGGAAGCGCCCGTCGGTGGCCTCGGCGACGAGCCGGGCGAGCGACTCGGTCGCCCCGAACAGGATGTCGAGGGCCTTCGGATAGGCGGAGGCGAGCCGCCAGCGCAGCTCCGGCGCGCCCTCCGCGATGGCGGGCGCGGCGAGCGAGGCGGCCGCGGCGCCGCCGAGCCCGGCGGTGAGCAGGGCACGTCTCTGCAGGGTGGAAGCCATCACATCTCGCTCACAGGCTGGTTCTCGGCCACGCGACCGCCGATCACGAACGGGGAAGGCGCCGAAACGATCCTCGACATGCGCGCGGTTCCAGCGGGCGGGGCGCCCCTAGCACGTCGCGCCCGGCCTCGAAACCGGGGCCGGGGCGTGATAGGGGCGGCGGTTTCAGGCAGCCCGCGCGGCGTCCGAGCGACGCCGAGATCCGCGTCGCGACGCGATCATCCGGATTTCGCATGACACCCGACAGCATCGCCCTCCATACCGTCTGCGGCCTCGAGGAACTCGCCGGCCATGCCGGGCGAGACGTCAGCCACGTCCTGTCGCTCCTCGATCCCGGCACGCCCGAGCCCGACGCCTTCGTGGCCTACGGCGCGCATCACCGCACGACCTTGCGCTTCCACGATTGCCTGGGGCCGGGCGAGGGCCTGGTGCCGCCCGAGCCCGAGCACATCGCGGCGATCCTGGCCTTCGGGGCGGAGAATGCGGGGGCGGGCCATCTCCTCGTCCATTGCCATTACGGGCTCTCGCGCTCGACCGCGGCCCTCTTGATCCTGTTCGCGCAGGCCGAGCCCGGCGCCGCGTCGGAGGCGCTGGTGGACAGGCTCCACGCCCTGCGCGAGCCCGCCTGGCCGAACGCGCGGATGGTCGCCTTCGCGGACGGGATGCTTGGCCGCGGCGGCTCCCTCAGCGCGGCGGTGCGCCGGCTCCACGCGCGCCAGCTCGGCGTGCGTCCCCACCTCGCCGGCCTCCTGCGCGAGCTCGGCCGGGGCGCCGAGGTCGACGCGGCCGAGAGCCTCGGTGCGAGCCTCCGGGCCCGCGTTCCGGGCGTCACTTCCCCGCCGGCGTGAAGGCCCCGTCCTTCCAGACGTAGAGGACGTAGCCCTGCGCGGTGACGTCGCCCTTGGCGTCGAAGCCGACCGGGCCGAGCACGAGGTCGAAGCGTTCCCGGTGCAGGGTCGCGGCGATCGTCTTCGGGTCGGTCGAGCGGGCGAAGTCGCCCGCCGCGACCAGCGCCTGGAGGGCGGCGTAGCCGTAGATCGTCGAGCCCGTCGGGTCGACGCCCTCGCCCTTGAAGGCCTGGACCACGCTCGCCGCGGCGGGCTGGCGGCTCGGGTCGAGGTAGAAGGTCATCAGGACGCCGTTGCTCGCCGGCCCGGCGATCCTGGCGAAGTCCTGGGTGGCGATGGCCGAGGTGCCGAACCATTGCGGCCGGAAGCCCCGCTCGGCCGCGATGCGCACGAGGCGCCCCATCTCGGCGGCGTCGCCCCCGTAATAGACCACGTCGATGCCCGCCGCCTTGAGCCGGTCGGCCAGCGCCGCGTCGTCGGCGTCGCTCGGCGAGAAGGCCACCGACATGGTCTCGTTGATGCCGATGCGGTTGAGGTTGTCCTTGGTGGCGGCCGCGAGGGTGCGCGAGGCGGGGGTGAGGTCCTGGATCAGCGCGATCTTGCGGTCGCGGAAGCGCTCGGCCAGCACGGTGGCCGAGAGCCGGGCCTGGTCGTCGTCGCGGCCGCAGACCCGGAAGATCGTGGGCAGGCCGCGATCGGTGAGCCGCGCCGCGACGGACGCCGCCGTGATCATCAGGACGCCGTTCTGGGCATAGACCTCGGAGGCCGCGATCGAGGCGTTCGAGCAGACATGGCCGACCACGAGTCCGACTTTCGCCTGGACGAAGTGGTTGGCCACGGCCGTCGCCTTGTTGGAATCGCAGGCATCGTCCTGCACGTCGAGCACGATGGTCTCGCCGTCGAGGCCGCCGCGGGCGTTGGCATCGCGCGCCGCCGCCTCGACCCCGCGCAGCACCTGCTCGCCCACCGCCACGTAGGCCCCGGAGCGCGGCACCGCCACCCCGATCACGATCTCGGCCGCGGCCGGGCGCGCGAGCGCGCAGAGACCGGCTGCCAGGGCGAGCAGGGGGGCGACACGTCTGATGTTCATCGGGCCCCTTCTAGACGTTACGCCCCTGCCGGCACAAAGCCCGCGGCCTCGTCCCTGTCCGGAAGCACAGAGGAAACGGCAAGGCCACGCAGCTTGGCAAGGGGGATTTGGTCGAAGGCGGCTCTTCTTCCGGGTGCTGTTTCAGCGGGTATAGGCGTATGTCGCGGCTGCGGCTCCGACGGGGCCTGCGACGGCGGAGAAGACGGAGAGCACCTTCTGGACCTCGG
>NZ_JBAWTG010000010.1:0-108546 GCF_037106235.1 Methylobacterium nigriterrae
CCGCGCGCTCGCGGACTTCGGGGGAATACGGTGGGGTTCGCTTCGTCATGGCTCCAGTCTCTCAAGAGTTGGAGCCTCTGAGAAACCCGGCGCGGTTCAGTCCTGCGATGGTTGGGACAGCTTGGGCTGCCACCACCGCAACCCTGCGGACCGGCGTGGGTCAGCAGGGGATCTGAGCCGCCGTATCGGGCTGCTCGGGACGCCAGCATGTCCGCTCCGTTCGCAGCCGAAGTCCAGTCGAGAGTGCGGGCTGTGGACAACGAGCTGATTCGCCTCATCCCGCGAACGGCGTCTCGGAGAATTCGCGAACGAGTCTCCTGGCACTAAGGGTCAGCAAGCACGGAAGATGCACGCGGTGGGCACGAGAAAGGGCCCGCAATGGCGCTCCAAACGGACGGCGCTGAAGGGGCGGAGAGCGGGAGCCAGAATGCCTGTTTTCGGCTAAGTACCCGAGACGACGACGATCTCTGACGCGCCCGGAAACAGTGCCGTTCGTCAGGAGTGAGTGGTGGGCCCGGCAGGACTCGAACCTGCAACCAGACCGTTATGAGCGGTCGGCTCTAACCATTGAGCTACAGGCCCGTGCTCCGGCGTGCCCGCGCTTCCTAGCGGTTCGGCCCGCGCCCGTCACCCCGGATTCCGGCGCCGGCGCGGCTCACGCCTTCACGATCGTCGGCCCCGCGAGGCCCGCCCGCGCGCAGGCGTTGCGGGTGTCGACGACGAGGGGGGCGTGGGCGACGATGTCCGCCCAGGCGATCCCGTCGTGGTCGGTCACGATCAGGACCGCCGCGCAGGCCGCCAGGGTCTCGGCCGAGAGCGGCACCGAGCGGCGGCCGGCGAGCCCCGGGAACTCGCGGGTCGGCGGGATCTCGGGCACGAGCGGGTCGTGGAAGGAGACGCGCGCGCCCCGCGCCTCCAGGAGCTCAGTCAGCTTCAGGGCCGGGCTCTCGCGCATGTCGTCGACGTTGCGCTTGTAGGCCATGCCGATCATCAGGATGCCGGCGCCCGAGAGGCCGCGTCCGCCGCGGCGGTCGAGGGCCTCGGCCAGGCGCGCGATCACGTAATGCGGCATCTGCCGGTTCACCTCGCCGGCAAGCTCGATGAAGCGGGTGGCGACGTCGTACTCGCGCGCCTTCCAGGTCAGGTAGAACGGGTCGATCGGGATGCAGTGGCCGCCGAGCCCCGGCCCCGGCTGGAACGGCATGTAGCCGAAGGGCTTCGTGGCGGCGGCCTCGATCACCTCCCAGACGTCGATCCCCATCGCGTCGTAGACGACCTTCAGCTCGTTCACGAGCGCGATGTTGACGGCCCGGAAGATGTTCTCGGTGAGCTTCACGGCCTCGGCCGCGGCCGCCGAGGAGACCGGCACCGTGCGCGCGACGATCGCCCCGTAGAGGAGCGCGGCGAGGTCGCGCGAGGCCGGATCGTCGGCGCCCACCACCTTCGGGGTGCCGGCGAGCGTGTGGGCGGCGTTGCCGGGATCCTCGCGCTCGGGCGAGAAGGCGAGGAAGAGGTCCTGCCCGAGGGTTCGCCCCGCCGCCGCGAGGATCGGCGCCAGCACTTCCCGGGTGGTGCCGGGCCAGGTGGTCGATTCGAGCACGACGAGCTGGCCAGGCCGCAGGCACCGGGCGATGTCGGCGGCCGTCCGGCGCACGAAGGAGAGGTCGGGCTCGCGCTGGCGGGTCAGGGGCGTCGGCACGCAGATCAGGAGGGCGTCGGGCTCGCCGAGCCCGTCCATGTCGCGGCTTGCCCGGAACCGGCCGGTGGCGAGCGCCGCGCGCACCGAATCGGTGTCGAGATGCGCGATCACGGGCTCGCCCGCGTTGATGCGCGCGACGCGCTCCGGGTTCACGTCGAAGCCGATGACCCGGAACCCCGCCCGCACCGCCGACAGCGCCAGCGGCAGCCCGACATAGCCGAGCCCGATCACCCCGATCGTGGCATCGCGCGCTCCGATGGCGCGGTCGAGGGTTTCGCGGGGCGTGCTCATGCGCGCACCGTCATAGCGCCGCGATCGGCCGGGCGGTAGCGGCCCGTGGAGACTCGCTTCCTGCGAGGATCCCGGTCGCGGTCCCGGCAACAGGGCCCGTGGCGCGTCTCACGCGGGCGCGGGTCCCCTCTCCCGTGCGGGAGAGGGACAGGGTGAGGGGTGCGACCTCTCCGGAGACGGCAAACCCCTCACCCGGTCGGCTTTCGCCGACTCGACCTCTCCCGCACGGGAGAGGTGGGCCGCCCCGTCAGGCCGGGACGCCGGCTTTGTCGAACAGGAAGTCGTCCACCGCCGGGATCGTCACCGCGAGGGAGGCGCCGTAGCTGGCCTTGGTGAGGCGCCAGGGGCGCTCGGGGCGGGCGCGGATCGCCTCGGAGGGGCGCAGGCGGCGCAAGCTGCCGTCCTGCCCCACCTCCTCGATGGCGAGGAAGCCGTAGACCTGCAGGCGCGAGGCGGTGAGCTTGGTGTCCCGGTCGCCCGCCGCCACCGCGAGGCTGCCGGTCGCGTAGAGCGCGTCCATCAGGGCGCGCTGGTCGCTGCGGCGCTTGGCCTGGCCCTCGCGGAAACCCGCCTGCCGGGCCGCCGCGCCGGGGACGGCCGTCCGCCGGAAGGGCACGACATTGTCCGTTGCCGTGAAGACGCCACCCATACGCAACCCACCCCCGCGCACCCGCCGCACACAGCCGGGGCGGTGGCGCGAAGGGCCCGCCGGTCCGGCGGTCGCGAGGATTCGACGAAACGGCTTAATGCCCGCTTAGCCATGCGGGCGGGCGCGGCCGCGGAACCGTCCCGAAACGGGCCGCCCGACCGGGAGCTTGCGGGGCCCCGACCTGGCGCGGCCGGGGACCGGCCGCGCCGGAGGCGCGGTGCCGGGTGCGGGCCTTCAGGAGAGCGACACCGTGTAGGCGGCCTCCGTCTTGGCGCGGATCTCCTCCTCCGTGACCCCGTCGGCGAGCTCGATCAGACGCATGCCGCCCTCGCCCTTCTTGTCGATCGCGAACACGCCGAGATCGGTGATCACGAGGTCGACCACATGGGTGCCGGTCAGCGGCAGGTCGCAGGCTTTCAGGAGCTTCGGGCTCTCCGAGCCGTCCTTGTTCCGGGCGACGTGCTCCATCACCACGACGACGCGCTTGACCCCGGCCACGAGGTCCATGGCGCCGCCCATGCCCTTCACCATTTTGCCGGGGATCATCCAGTTGGCGAGGTCGCCGTTCTCGGCCACCTGCATGGCGCCGAGGATCGACAGGTTGATGTGCCCGCCCCGGATCATCCCGAAGGAATCGGCCGAGGAGAAGTAGCTCGTGGTCGGCAGGGCCGTGATGGTCTGCTTGCCGGCGTTGATGAGGTCGGGATCCTCCTCGCCCTCGTAGGGGAAGGGGCCCATGCCGAGCATCCCGTTCTCGGATTGCAGCTGCACCGACATGCCCTCGGGGATGAAGTTCGACACGAGCGTCGGGATGCCGATGCCGAGGTTCACGTAGAAGCCGTCCTCGAGCTCGCGCGCGGCGCGCGCCGCCATCTGGTCGCGGGTCCAGGCCATGATGATCGTCTCCTGACAGGGTGGCGCGCCCTCGCGCTGCCGGATGAGGTGGTCCCCTCCCCGTACGGGGGAGGAGAGAAGCCGGGACGGATCTCTCAGATCGCCCCGCCGCCGGCCGCGGCCTCGGCCGCCTCGGCGCGCTTGCGGGTGGTGCGCTGCTCGATGCGCTTCTCGCGGATCGGCACGTGGATGATGCGCTTCACGAAGATACCGGGCGTGTGGATGTTCTCGGGCTCGATCGCGCCGGGCTCGACGAGATGCTCGACCTGCGCCACCGTCACGGTCGCGGCCGTGGCCATCATCGGGTTGAAGTTGCGGGCCGTCATCCGGTAGGCGAGGTTGCCCTCGGTGTCGCCCCGGTAGGCGTGGACGAGCGCCACGTCGGCGAACAGCCCGCGCTCCATCACGTAGGCCTCGCCGTCGAAGTCGCGCACCTCCTTGCCCTCGGCGACCTTGGTGCCGACGCCCGTCTTGGTGAAGAAGGCCGGGATGCCCGCGCCGCCGGCGCGGATGCGCTCGGCGAGCGTCCCCTGCGGGTTGAACTCGATCTCGAGCTCGCCCGCCAGGAACTGCCGGGCGAACTCCTTGTTCTCGCCGACGTAGGACGAGATCATCTTCCTGACCTGACGGGTGTCGAGCAGCTTGCCGAGGCCGACCCCGTCGATCCCGGCATTGTTCGAGATCACGGTCAGGCCCTTGACGCCCGAGGCGCGCACCGCCTCGATCAGCTCGTCGGGGATGCCGCAGAGGCCGAAGCCCCCGCACATGACCGTCATGTCGTCGCGCAGCAAGCCCGCGAGCGCGGCCGTCGCGTCCGAATACACCTTCTTCATCCAAACCGTCCTTCTCGAACCGGCACCCCGCGGGGACGCGCCCGGCCGCCTTCTCCACAGATGGTACGGCGCGCGGCGTTCCGTCCCGGGATCCGGCGGCCGTCTCGCGGCCGCCGTGCCCACGAATCACAGGCCCTGCGCTAGCAGGAAGCGCGCCGTGGAGACAAACTCTCTCGAAGGGTTTAAGGGAATGACCCGAGTGGACCGGATGGTTACGGCTGGGGGCGGCCTGAAACTCCGGGAGCGATGCCCGACTGTCCCGGTCCGCCCGAGAACGGCCCCGTCGGGGGCATTTGTACGCCCGAGAACGGCCCCGTCGCGCCGGACGGGCCACCCGCCAGGAGCGCAATGCCGCCGCGCCGCGTCATCCCTGTCCTCGGCCTCGGGGCCCTGACGGTCGCGGGCCTCTCCGCCGCCTGCCTGCCCTGGCCCGTGGCGACGCCGGGGGCGGCCCGCTTCGTCAGCCGCGGCCTCGAACCCTACGGCCTCTCGCTCACCGCGGACGGGCCGACCCGCCTCTCGCTCCTGCCCCTGCCCCATCTCCGCTTCACGCGCACGCGCATCGCCGCCGGCCGGACCGGCGAGGCCGGGCCGGCGCTCGCCGAGGGCGGCCGCCTCACGATCGAGCTGAGCCTGCTGGCGCTGCTGTCGGGCCAGGCCGAGATCGGCGGGCTCGCCCTCGACGGGGCGGCGCTGACCCTGCCGCTCGGCCCCGACGACGCCCGCTGGGCCGAGCCGATGCGCCGCATCGCCGCGCGCCTCGAGCAGGGGGCGGCGAGCCATCCGCGCCGGGTCAGCCTCACCCGCGCCAGCGTGGCCGGCGCCCGCGAGCACGGCGCCCGCGACCTCGACCTCGTCCTGTCCTGGCCGCTCTGGAGCGCGAGCCTCGACTGCGCGGCGAGCCTGACCTGGAAGGGGCAGCCCGCCCGCTTCGCGCTGGCGGGCCTGCGCCCGGCCGACCTTCTGGCCGGCGTCGCGACGCCGTTCGCCGCCACCGCCCGCTGGCCGGCCGGCAGCCTCTCGGCGGAAGGGACCGCGATCGCGGCGGACGGGCTCAGGCTCAGCGGGCGCGGCAGCGTCGAGACGCGCTCCCTGCCCGAGACGCTCGCCTACTGGGACGGCGACGTCGCGCTCTCGCCCTTCGTCGAGCGCTTCTCGGCCGACGGAACCTTCGAGACGGACCAGGACGGCCTGATGCTGCCGAGCCTGCGCGTCGAGGTCGGCAGCAACGTGCTCGAGGGCGCGGGCTCGGCGCGGTTCTCGGAGGCGCGCACGGCCGTGCAGGCGACGCTCGCGGCCGACAGCCTCAACCTCGGCCCGCTGCTCGGCGGGCTCGTGCGGCTGTTCGGCCCCGCCTCGCCCGAGGGCGAAGCGGCGGCCCCGCCCGCCGACCGTTCGATCGCCCTCAAGCCCCTGACCGGGGGCGACCTCGACCTGCGGCTCTCGGCGGCCTCGAGCCGGATCGGCCCCGTGCTGCTCGAGGATCTCGCTGCGAGCGTGCTCGTGCGGGGCGGCACGATCGAGGCGTCGCTCGGGCGGGCGAGCCTCCAGGGCGCCACCCTGAAGGGCCGCGTGGCGCTCGCGCCGGTCGGCGAGGACGGGGCCGAGACCGAGGTGAAGGCGCAGGGCGCCTTCGACCGGCTCGACCTCGGGGCGCTCCTGATCGATCTCGGCCAGTCCCGCTGGGTGCTCGGCGGCACGCAGGGCCAGTTCGCCCTGGAAGGGAGCGGCCGCGACGTCGCCTCCCTCACCGAGCACGTGAGCGGGCGGGCGGCTCTCGGGAGCGAGGGCGGCACCATCTCGGGGCTCGACCTTGCCGACGTGATCCACCGCAACGGCGCGCTGGCGCCGGGCGCGCTCGCCCGGCGCAACGGCCGCACGAGCTTCGATCGGGCCGGGCTGTCGCTGCATTTCAGCGACGGGGTCGGCGAGATCGGCGAGGGCTTCCTGACGGCCTCGGCGCTCACCGCGACGCTCAGGGGCCGGCTCTCGCTCACCGAGCGCAGCTTCCGCGCCCGCGCCGAGCTCGCGCCGCGCCTGGCCGGCGGCCAGGGCGATCCGCCGGCGGCCCGCCCCGGCACCCTGTTCGAGATCGCCGGCCCCTGGAACGCGGTCTCGGTGCGCCGGGCCGAGCACGACGCGCCGCCGCCGAACCTCGGCGGGCAGAACGGACCGGTGGCGCGCAACCCGTCGCGGCCGCCCGGCGCCGTCGGCCTGCCGGCCGCCGCGCGGGCCTACGCGCCCTGAGCGCGGGGCGTCAGGCCCGCGCGCGCCGCCCGCCGAGCCAGGTCGCCGCCAGCACCACGCCGCTCACCGCCGCGATCAGGAGCGTCGAGGCGGCGTTGATCTCCGGGTTCACCCCGAGCCGCACCTGGCTGTAGAGCCGCATCGGCAGCGTCGTGGCGCCGGGCCCCGAGACGAAGCTCGCGATGACGAGGTCGTCGAGCGACAGGGTGAAGGCCAGCAGGAAGCCCGCCGCGAGCGCGGGCGCGAGCAGCGGCAGCGTGATGGTCAGGAAGACCCGGGCCGGTCCCGCGCCGAGATCGGCCGCCGCCTCCTCGAGCGAGCGGTCGAGACCTCTGAGCCGCGCCCCCACCACCACGGCGACGAAGCCGGTGCCGAAGGTCGCGTGCGCGATCACGATCGTGCCGAGGCCCCGGTCGAGGCCGATCCCGACGAACAGCAGCAGCAGCGACAGGCCGGTGATCACCTCCGGCATCACCATCGGGGCGTAGACGAGGCCGGTGAACAGGCCCCGCCCGGCGAAGCGCCCGTGCCGCTCGAGCGCCAGCGCCGCCAGCGTGCCGAGGGCCGTGGCGGTCAGGCCCGCCAGGAGCGCGACCCGCACGCTGACCCAGGCCGCCTCGAGGAGCGGCCGGTCGGCGAGCAGCACCCCGTACCAGCGCGTCGAGAACCCGCCCCAGACCGTGACGAGGGAGGAGGCGTTGAACGAGTAGGCCACGAGGACGAGGATCGGCGCGTACAGGAACGCGAGCCCGAGGCCGAGCGCCGTCCGTGTCAGGACGCTCATGGTTTGTTCCGAATGATCACCGGGCCGCCTCCCCCCGCCGGGCCTCGGCCTCGCGGAACAGGATGACGGGCCCGACCACGATCACGAGGAGCAGGATCGCCACCGCGGAAGCGAGCGGCCAGTCGCGGTTTGAGAAGAACTCGCTCCACAGCACCCGCCCCAGCATCAGGGTCTCCGAGCCGCCGAGCAGGTCCGGGATGATGAACTCGCCCACCATCGGGATGAAGCAGAGCAGCGCCCCCGCCACCAGCCCGGGCGCGGCGAGCGGCAGCGTCACGCTCCAGAACACCCGCGTCGGCGAGGCCCCGAGGTCGGCCGCGGCCTCGGGCAGGCTCGGGTCGAGACGGCTCATCACCGCGTAGAGCGGCAGCACCATGAAGGGCAGGTAGGCGTAGGTCAGCCCGATCAGCACCGCGGCCTGCGTGTTGAGGATCTGCAGCGGCTCGCCGATGAGCCCGAGCCGCATCAGCCCGGCATTCAGCAGTCCCTCGGGCTTCAGGATCGCGATCCAGGCGTAGACCCGGATCAGGAAGCTCGTCCAGAACGGCACCACCACGAGGGCGACGAGGAGCGGCTGCCAGCGGGCGGGGGCGCGCGCCAGCGCGTAGGCGACCGGCGTGCCGATCGCGACGAGGATCAGGGTGGCGACGAGCGCCAGCCCGACCGAGGCGAGCGCCGCGTCCCGGTAGAGCGCGTCGCCCGCGAGCGTCTCGAAGTTCGTGAATTGCAGCGCTTCGAGGAAGCTCGACCAGCCCTCGATCCCACCCTGCCAGTCGAGGACCGGCAGGTAGGGCGGCATCGCGGTGGCTGGCTCCGACAGGCTGATCTTCAGCGTGATGGCGAAGGGCACGAGGAAGAAGGCGCCGAGCCAGAGGAGCGGCGGCAGGCGGACGAGCGCCCGCAGCAGCCTGACGGAGCGCGCCATCATGCCGGCAGGATCACGGCCGCCTCGGGCGGGAAGCCGAGCCGGACCGGGGTGCCCGCTTCCCAGCTCGTCCCGCCGGCCGGCGTGCTCACCCGCAGCAGGGACCCGTCACGCATCCGCACCTGCCGGCGGATGCGCTCGCCGAGGAAGGTCGTCTCGGTGATCGTGCCCGCAAGTTCCTCCTCCCGGCCCGCCTCCGGACCCTGCGCCAGGGCGATGCGCTCCGGCCGGATCGCCACGACCACGCCCGCATCGGGCGAGAGCGCGACGGAAGGCGGCAGGGCACGGATCGGCCCGAGCGCCGTCTCGACCGTTCGTGACGCCCCGCCCGTGTCGGGCCCGACGCGTCCCTCGATCAGGTTGACGTCGCCGAGCAGCCCGGCGACGAAGCGGCTGACCGGCCGCTCGTAGAGATCGGCGGCGGGGCCTACCTGCACGAGGCGGCCGCGATCCATCACGCCGATCCGGTCGGCGAGCGTCATCGCTTCCGCGGGATCATGGGTCACCACCACGAAGGTGGTTGCGAGCCTGCGCTGGAGCGCCCGCAGCTCACCTTGCGTCTCCTCCCGCAGCGAGCGGTCCAGCGCACCGAGGGGCTCGTCGAGGAGAAGCACCCGCGGTTCCCGGGCGAGCGCGCGAGCGAGCGCCACCCGCTGGCGCTGGCCGCCTGAGAGGCGGTCGGGCCGCCGCTCCGCGAAGGCATCGAGGCGCACGAGTCTGAGCAGGCGCCCGACTCGCTCGCCGACCGCGGACCTCGACAGGCCGAGCCCCTTGAGGCCGTAGGCGACGTTTCCCGCCACGCTCATGTGCGGGAAGAGCGCGTAGGACTGGAACATCATGTTCACGGGACGCCGATGCGGCGGCAGACCGGCCAGGTCCCGGCCATCGAGGCTGATGCTGCCCGAACTCGGCGCCTCGAACCCGGCAACGAGGCGCAGGAGCGTGCTCTTGCCGCAACCCGACGGTCCGAGCAGGCACATGAACTCGCCGGCCGTCAGGTCGAGCGAGACGCCCTCGACGGCCGTATGAGCTCCGAAGCGCTTGGTGAGCTGGGCAAGCCGCAGGAGCGTGCCGCTCGCGGATGCGCCGGCGCGCGGGAGTTCAGCCATCCTCGCGCAGGGCTTCGGCCACGCGGGCCTCGAGAAGATCGGGCCGGCGGATCACGAGCGCGCCGCGCGTGCGGTCGACGAGGCCCTCGCTCGCCATCACGGTGAACTCGCGGGTCACCTGCTCGCGGCGGCATCCGATGCGGGCGGCGAGCACGTGATGATAGGGCGGTGGCGTCACCACGCGTTCGTCCCCGCCCCCGGCGCGCGGCACCGAAAGGCGCAGCAACTCGGCGTAAAGGCGGTGGCGCAGGTCGAGGAGGGCGTGCTCCATCAGGCGGGTATTCAACTCGCGCACGCGCTTCGTCAGCAGCCGGAACAGGCGGTCGGCGATCGCCTCCGAGGCGAAGACCATCTGGCGGAAGACCGCGGCCGGCACGACGCAGACCTCCCCCCGTGTCAGTGCGGTCACGTTGGCCGAGCGGCCGATCCCGTCGAGGGCGGCGAGCTCGCCGAAGAAGGCCCCCGCCCGCATCTCGCCGAGGATGACCTCCTTGCCCGATTGCGAGCGGTTGAGGATCCGCACCTCGCCGGCGGCCAGGAAGTACACGTCGGTCGAGACATCGTCATAATCGACCAGCACCTCGTTCTCGTCGAATCGCCGCCAGTGGCAGCGCGTCTCGAACGGCGCGAGTTCGATGCCCGGCTCCTTGAAGAACGGAATGCTCGCCAGCCGACCCATTCCCTAGCCCCCAGGTGTTCGACGCAACAACGCCACGCAGGCCAACCCGGTCCGCGAACTGCGAATACCGGGTGCGGCGAGATTCCGGCGGCGATTGGACCTGAATGTCGGCATCGTCAAGCTGCGCGGGATCGTGGCGACAGGGTTTGCACCGGTCAAGTCGAAGCCCGGCGATCGGCGTGGATGACGCGCGGCGACGGTTGCTGTGGATTGTAATGGCGAACTGACAAACCTTTTACTTCCCCGCGAGCCGTGCTCCCGATAGGCGACGTCGTCGGTTCAGCGCCGGCCGTCGGTCGGAGCGTCACGATGTCGAGCCTGTCGAAACCTACCGCGGGCAATCGCCGCGACGGCTTCCGGTTGCCGTGAACCGAGATTCCATGTCGGCCCGTCCAGACCCCATCCGATGTGCCTTCGAGCGCGGCACCGATCAGCCCCTGACCCGTCGCGGCGAGGCCGCGCAATCGACGCTCGCTGCCGCGTTCAACTGCTCGGGCCGCGGCCTTCACACCGGCCGCCACGCGAATGTGCGCGTGTCCCCGGCCGCGGCCGATCTCGGGATCGTGTTCCGGCGCCTCCTGCGACCAGGCGCGGCCGTGACAATCCCTGCCCTCTGGCAGGCGCGGGTGCCGCAGCCGCTCTGCACCGCTCTGCAGGGTCCTGACGGCACGCTCGTACGCACCGTCGAGCACCTGCTGGCCGCCCTGAACGCCCTCGAGATCGACAACGCGCTGGTCGAGATCGACGCGGAGGAACTGCCGATCTTCGACGGCAGCGCCATGCCCTGGTGCGACAAGATCGAGGAGGCGGGGCGCATCCGCTCCACGGCGTCGCGCCGCATGATTCGCGTGCGCAGGCCCATAGAGGTCCGGGACGGCCGGCGCTCGCTCCGCATCGAGCCGGCCGAAACCCTGTCCATCGCGGCACGGCTCTCGCTCGCGCATTGGGGCGAGTTGCAATGGGAGGGCGTGATCACGCCGGAGAGCTTCGTGCGCGACATCGCCCCGTCGCGCAGCTTCGGACGCCTGAAATGGGCACTTCCCGCGAAGATCTATGCCGCGCTGAGCGGCCGGCCGCTGCTGCGGGGAGCCAACCTCTCGACCACCGCAGCGATCGTCGGATCGCGCGTCATCGGCGGTATGCGCGTGCCGGACGAACCCGTGCGGCACCGGATCCTCGACCTGATCGGCGATCTCTCGCTCGCCGGTCATGGCATTCTCGGTCATGTCAGCGCAGCGCATACGGGCCACGAGCTGAACCACGCCCTCGTCGCGCAGCTCATGCGGGACCCGTCAGCCTGGGACCTCATCTGAAGGGCTCTCAGGACCCGATGCGCTCGCTCAGCCAACGCTCGAAGGCCTCGCGCAGGGCAGCGAGCCAGCGGCCGAGACGCCGGGAATCGGACAGGATCTGAAGCGAAGCGATCATCCGGGACCGTCCGCGCACCCGTGTCACGGGCGCGCCGCGAAGGAGCCCCCCGGCGTGGCCGCCTCGCAAGCGGAGGCGCGACCGTGCCCGTTATGACCTCGGCGCCGCGGCCGCCGCAACCCGAGATGCGCCGCGATCGTCTCGCCGCTTGCCTCCCTGCGCGCGTCTCGCCAGAACGCGTCCCATGCTCCGCGTCAGCGATCTCACCTACCGCATCGGCGAGCGCCTCATCCTCGATGGCGCCTCCTTCACGATTCCCGACCGCGCCCGGGTCGGCCTCGTCGGCCGGAACGGGGCCGGCAAGACGACCCTCTTCAGGGCGATCCTCGGCGACATCCCGACCGAGGGCGGCACCATCGGCCTGCCGAAGGGCATGCGCATCGGCGCGGTGGCGCAAGAGGCGCCCGCCGGCCCCGAGACGCTGCACGAGGTCGTGCTCGCAGCCGACACCGAGCGCGCCCGCCTCATGGCAGAGGCCGAGCACTCGGGCGGTCTCAGGCGGGCCGAGATCGAGACGCGCCTCGTCGATATCGGGGCTCATTCCGCTCCGGCCCGCGCGGCGGCGATCCTGCACGGCCTCGGCTTCGACGCGGCGGCGCAGGCGCGGCCCTGCTCCGACTTCTCGGGCGGCTGGCGCATGCGTGTGGCCCTCGCCGCCGTCCTGTTCTCGGAGCCGGATCTGCTCCTCCTCGACGAGCCGACGAACTATCTCGACATCGAGGGCACGCTCTGGCTCTACGACTATCTCGAGCGCTATCCCCGCACGGCGATCATCATCAGCCACGACCGCGACCTGCTCGACGAGTGCGTGGATCATATCCTCCACCTCGAGCGCGGGCAGCTCACCCTCTGGCGGGGCGGCTATACCGCGTTCGCGCGGCAGCTCTCCGAGAAGCGCGTGCTCCAGGCCAAGGCCCGGGTGAAGCAGGAGGCCGAGCGCGCCCATCTGCAGAGCTTCATCGACCGGTTCAAGGCCAAGGCCACGAAGGCCCGTCAGGCCCAGTCCCGCGTGAAGCGCCTCGCCAGGATGGAGCCGATCGCCGCGCTGATCGAGGACGACGTGCCGGTGATCCATCTGCCGAGCCCCGAGCGACCCCTCTCGCCCCCGATCGTCGCGATGGAGCGCGTCCAGGCGGGCTATGCTGAGCGCGTCGTTCTCGCGGGACTCAACCTCAGTCTCGCCCCCGACGATCGGGTGGCGCTCCTCGGCGCCAACGGCAATGGCAAGTCGACCTTCTGCAAGCTGATCGGCGGACGGCTGGCGCCGCTCGCGGGCGACCTGAAGCGCTCGTCGAAGATGGAGGTCGCCTATTTCGCCCAGCACCAGCTCGACGAATTGCGGCCCCGCGAGAGCGCCTACGCGCATGTCCGCGACCTGATGCCGGACATGCCCGAGGCCAGGGTCCGGGCCGCCGCCGCGCGCCTCGGCTTCCCGGCGTCGAAGGCGGATACGCCGGTCGCGCAGCTCTCCGGCGGCGAGAAGGCGCGCCTCCTGATGGGGCTCGCGGCGTTCAACGGTCCCCATCTCCTCATTCTCGACGAGCCGACGAACCATCTCGACATCGAGAGCCGCCAGGCGCTGGTCGAGGCGATCAACGACTACGAGGGAGCCGTCATCCTGGTCTCGCACGACCGCTTCCTCGTGGAGGCTTGCGCGGACCGGCTCTGGCTCGTCGCGAACGGCTCGGTGAAGACCTTCGACGGCGACATGGACGATTACCGCCGCCTGATCCTCGCCGGACCGGAGCGCGAGGAGGCGCGGTCCCAGGACGGGACCGGCGGCCAGAGGGCCGAGGCGAGGCGTTCGGCCGTCGAGCGCCGGGCCGCGCTCGCGCCCTTGCGCCGGAAGCTCGATGGCATCGAGGCGCGCATGGGCAAGCTCTCGGAGGCCATCGCCAAGATCGATGCCGCGCTCGCCGACGGCTCGGCCTTCCAGCAGAACGCCGCCAAGGCAGGCGAGCTTGCCCGGATGCGGGCGGAGGCGGCGAGCGCCCTCGGCAGCGCTGAGGAGGAGTGGCTCACGCTGAGCGGCGAGATCGAGGCGGCGAGTGCCTGAGCCCGCGAGCGCGGCTTGCCGACCTCGTCCGGGCACGCGGGCGGGATGAAGGCAGCGAGGCAACGCTCCGCCCACCGCGACGTTGTCGCCGGGATCCCGATGCGAGGCGCACGATGGCGAGCCGACCCGACCGCACCCTTCCGGCCAAGGCGGTAGCCAAGGCGGCCTGGGCAGTCAGGGCCCTCGGGCTCACCTCGCTCGGTGCAGCCGCCGGCTGGCTCGCCTACAGCCACCTCGTCATCGGTCACAGGATGCCGCTTCCGCCGGCCCTGCCCGGCCGGCGGGACGTGCTCCGGACCCGGGTCGGCGACATCAGCCTCTACGGCTCAGGCCCGGCGGACGGTAGGCCGCTTCTCCTCATCCACTCGATCAATGCCGCGGCGAACGCCTACGAGGTGCGCCCGCTCTACCGCCACTACGCTGCCTCCCGGCCGGTCTACGCCCTCGACCTGCCGGGCTTCGGCTTCTCGGCGCGCAGCCGGCGGATCTACACGCCGCGCCTGATGGTCGACGCGATCCACGCCGTGGCGGGCGAGATCCGGCGCCGGCACGCGGGCACGCGTCTCGATGCCGTCGCGCTCTCTCTCTCGGCCGAGTATCTGGCGCGGGCGGCCCTGGAGCAGGCCCAGGATTACCGCAGCCTCGGGTTGATCAGCCCGACCGGGTTCGACGCGCGTCTCTCGGGGCGAGGGCCGCTCGGCGGCAACCGCGGCAGCGATTTCGCCCGCGCGGCGGTGGATGTCCCGCTCTGGGGGCGGCCCCTGTTCGATGCCCTCGTGAGCCGGCCGAGCATGCGCTTCTTCCTCGAGAAGACCTGGGGCTCGCGCCGCATCGACGAGGGTTTGTTCGCCTACGACTACGCCTCGGCCCACCAGCCGGGAGCCGAGCACGCACCGTTCTCGTTCCTCGCCGGGCATCTGTTCCCGACCGACGCGACCCGGCTCTATGACGCCCTGTGGCTGCCCGTCTGGATGATCCACGGCGTGCGCGGCGACTTCGTCGATTTCCGTCATGCCGCCTCGTTCCAGGAACGCCCGAACTGGACGATCGAGACCATGCCGACGGGCGCCTTCCCGCATTTCGAGCGCCTCGGCGCGGTCGCGCGCAGCTACGACACGTTCTTGGCCGAGATCGGCTGACCCGATAGTCCCGGGCCTCTTAGGGCACCCGCCAGCGCGTGTAACCGACGGCGTGCGCGAGGCGCTCCGCCGCGGCGTCCGCGAGATCGGCCGGGATCCTCTGCCAGGCCGGGGGCTCGCGGAATCCGAAATGACGGGTCGTCTCGGCGACGAGAACCGCGATCTGCGCCTCCGTCTCGGGCGGGATCGTCCGCGTCGCGAGCTCGTTCGGCGGACGCCGGGGCGCGTCCCGCACCACCGAGGCCCACGGCGCGCCCCAGAGAGCGCGCGCGAAGCGATCGTTCGAGGCGGCGCAACGGGCCTCGATGCGGGCGCTCATCTCCGGCGCATCGCCCCGGAACGGCTCCGGGTCGAGGCCGCGGCGCCAGGCGGCATCGTCGAGGACGTGCCCGATATGGCGCGAGTGGCCCCGGAACTGGCGGTGCACCCGCAGGCGGCGCAGCCGCCGCGCGGCCTCGACGGCGAGAGGGCCGGAGCTGCGGTTCGTGACGAGGCGCCGGGTCTCCTCGCTCATCAGCGGGCCGAGACGGTCCTCGAGCCCGAGATCGCGCACGATCCGCTGCAGGAGCGGTGCCTCCGAACGGGCATCCCGCAGGGGAATGGCGGTGACGCGGCCGTCGGCGGCACGGCGCCAGGGCTCGATCAGGCCGGCATAGTCGAGGCGGCCGGAGCGCCAGTGGCGGCGGGCGAAGTCGCGGAAGCTGCGGGTCTCGAGGACGAGCTGGGCGCGGTGGGCATAGGCAGAATTCAGCTGCTCGAAGGGCGGCTTGACCACCATCGCGACCTCGAGCGCGAAGCCGCGGGATCGGAACAAATCATGAAAAACCTGCGGGATTGCGAAGCCCGGCTTCTGCACGGCGAAATCCTCGTAGGACAGGATCACCGTGTCGGCCTCGGTCTCGGCCAGGATTCGCCCGAGGCGCGCGAGGCTCTCCGTTCGCTCGGCGGCCGGGCGGCGGCCGTCGAGCGCCTCGCCGAGGGGCTGGTGGTTGACGTCCTGGCCCTCCGGGCCCCCGGGCGGCGCGAGCGCGGGGTAGAGGATCCCGGTCGCGCCGAGGCGCGGGCGCAGGCTCGTCAGCACCGCCTGGAACGAGGTGGACCCCGTCCGCGGCATTCCGATATGGATGATCCCCCGACGCATGGTCCCCGGCTGTTTGGTCCCGAACTGGCCCGGCCGTCCCGATGCAACCGAGACGCGCTCTTTAGACGAAAATACTCGCCAGGGTCGAGACGACCCGCAATCCGAGATCCGAGATGCCCGACCTGACGCTCGAAGCCGCCCGCACCATCGTGGCGACCGCCCTCGACACCGCGCGTGCCCGCGGCCTCAAGCCCCTGGCGGTGGTGGTGTACGACGCCCGCGGGTGTCTCAGATGCGTCCAGGTGGAGGACGGCGCCTCGCTGCGCCGCGCCGAGATCGCGCTCGGCAAGGCGAACGGGGCGCTCGCGCTCGGCCTCGGCTCGCGGGCCATCGCCAAGCGGGCCGAGGAGCAGCCCCATTTCGTCGCCGCCGTCAGCCACCTGGTCGGGCCGGCCGCCCTGGTGCCGGTGCCGGGCGGCGTGCTGATCCGCCAGTCCGGGGCGGTGATCGGCGCGGTCGGGATCTCGGGCGATACCTCCGACAACGACGAGATCTGCGCGGTGGCGGGGATCGAGGCGGCGGGCCTCGACGCCGATACCGGCGCCTGAGCCCGTGCGCCCGCGCCGCCGGGACTGCCTCGCGGGCGCCGCCGCGCTGATCGCGGCCTGTCGCACGGCGCGGGCCGAGGCGCCCGGCCTCTACCGGCGCGGCAACGACGCCGACCCGGAGACACTCGACCCGCACAAATCCTCGACGGTGGCCGAGGCCCATATCCTGCGCGACCTCTACGAGGGGCTCCTCACCTACGACAATCACGGCGCGATCATCCCGGGGGCGGCCGAGAGCTGGACCGTCTCCGAGGACGCGCTGACCTACACGTTCCGCCTGCGGGCGGACGGGCGCTGGTCGAACGGCGACGCGGTCGTGGCGGACGACTTCGTGTTCTCGCTGCGCCGGATCCTGGCGCCCGCCACGGCCGCGAAATACGCCGAGGTGCTCTACCCCATCCGCAACGCCGCCGCGGTCAACCGGGGCGAGCGCCCGCCCGAGGATCTCGGCGTCGCCGCGCCCGATCCCCGCACGGTGGTGATCGGCCTCGAGGCGCCGACGCCCTACCTCCTCGAACTCCTCACCCACCAGACCTCGATTCCCGTCCACCCACCCTCGCTGGCGGCGCACGGCGACGCCTTCACCCGCCCGGGGCGCCTCGTCTCGAACGGCGCCTATCGGCTCGCCGGCATGGTGCCGAACGACCGCATCACGCTCGAGCGCAACCCGCATTTCCACGATGCCGGCCGGATCGCGATCCCTCGCGTCGCCTTCATCCCGACGCCCGATCTCGCGAGCGCCGTCCGGCGCTACGCGGCCGGCGAGGTCGATTCGCTGGCGGACCTTCCCGGCGACCAGATGGACGCCCTGAAGCGGCGCTTCGGTGATCAGGTCGTGCTCGGCCCGGCGCTCGGCCTCTACGCGCTCGCGGTCAACATCCGCAAACCCCCCTTCGACGACGCGCGGGTGCGGCGCGCCCTCTCGCTGGCGATCGACCGCGAGTTCCTGGCGCAGGGCGTCTGGGGCGAGACCATGGCGCCCGCCTACTCGCTCTGCCCGCCGGGCCTCGACCATTACGGCGCGCCGCCCGAGACGGCGGGGCGCGAGGCGCTGCCGATCGACAACGAGGCGGAGGCGCAGCGCCTCCTCGCCGAGGCCGGCTTCGGGCCGGGAGGGCGCACGCTCAGCCTCGAGTACCGCTTCAACACCACGGACAACAACCGCAACACCGCGGTCGCGCTGGCCGACATGTGGCGCAGCCTCGGCATCGAGACCCGCTTCGTCTACACCGACGCCAAGACCCACTTCGCCTACCTGCGCGACGGCGGCGCCTTCGACCTGGCCCGTATGTCCTGGATCGCCGATTATTCCGACCCGCAAAACTTCCTGTTCCTGCTGGCCTCCGGCAACGACGGCATGAATGCGGGCCACTACGCCAACCCGGCCTTCGACTCGCTTCTCGCGGAGGCCGGCGCCGATCGCGACCTCGCGCACCGGGCCGCGACCCTGGCTTCGGCCGAGGCCATCCTGATGCGGGACCTGCCCTGGATCCCGCTGATGCACTACCGCTCGAAGGCGCTGATCGCGCCGCGCCTGAAGGGCTACCACCCGAACCTGCGCAACGCCGCCCCGACGCGCTTCCTGAGGCTCGAGGCGTGAGCATCGATTCCCTCACGTGTGCCGGCTCAGGGCGTGCGCACGGCGGCGCTCGTCACGACCGTGCCGCGTCGGGTTCACGCGCCGGCCACCTCCCCCGTCCGGGAGAGGTCGAGTCCGCTTCGGCGGACCGGGTGAGGGGTGCGACTTCTCCGGAAAGACCTGACCCCTCACCCTGTTCCTCTCCCGCACGGGAGAGGGGACCCGCGCCCGATCGGGAAGCGCCCCGAGCCCTGCGCCGACGTCCACGTGCGAGCCGCCAAGCCCTCTCGGGAGCGTGGGCGCGTCCCGTCGGTCCCTCCCCATGATCGCCTACACGCTCCGCCGCCTCGCCCAGGGCGTGCCGACCCTCTTCGTCGTCATCACCCTGAGCTTCTTCCTGATGCGCCTCGCGCCCGGCGGTCCGTTCGACCTGGAGCGGCCGCTGCCGCCTGCCGCGATGGAGAACCTGCGCCGGGTCTACGGCCTCGACCGGCCGCTGCCGGTGCAATTCGGGCGCTACCTCGCGGCGCTCGCGACCGGCGATCTCGGCCCCTCCTTCTCGTTCCGCGACCTCAGCGTCGCCGACCTGTTCGCCCGCGGCCTGCCGGTCTCGCTGACGCTCGGCGCCCTGGCGCTGGCGCTGGCGCTGACCCTAGGCCTCGGCCTCGGCACGCTCGCGGCCTACTGGCGCGGCGGCCTCGCCGACCGGCTCGTCGGGCTCGCCGCCTCCTTGAGCCTGTCGCTGCCGGGCTTCGTGGTGGCGCCGCTTCTGCAGATCGCCTTCGGGCTGACCCTGCGCTGGCTGCCCCTGAGCGGCTGGGAGGGCGGCGCGCCGTCCCATCTCGTGCTGCCGGTGATCACCCTCGCGCTGCCGCAGGTCGGCGCCATCGCGCGGCTCACCCGCACCGCGCTCGCCGAGACGCTCCGGGCCCAGCACATCCGGACGCTGCGGGCCATGGGCGTGCCGCCGTGGCGGATCGCCCGCCACGCCCTGCGGGCCGCGCTCCTGCCCGTCGTCGCGGTCCTGGGCCCGCTCGCCGCCGCCCTGCTGACCGGCTCCGTCGTGGTCGAGACCATCTTCGGCCTGCCGGGCATCGGCCGCTACTTCGTCGACGGGGCGCTCAACCGCGACTACACGCTGGTGATGGGCACGGTGGTGCTGGTGGCCGTGCTGGTGCTGCTGTTCAACCTCCTGGCGGACCTCCTCTCGGCCCTGCTCGACCCGCGCCTGAGGCTCGGGGCGTGAGAGAGAGGCGCTGCAAGAAGTGGGTCCACCTCTCCCGTGCGGGCCTGGCGGTTCACAGGTCGATGCTGGCGAAGAGCTCGCCGCCGAAGATCTCGCTGGCGCAGGATCGGGCGCCGTCCACCTCTCCCGCGCGGGAGAGGTCGAGTCCGCTTCACGCGGACCGGGTGAGGGATCAGGTTTGTCCGGATCGGGCAGGTCCCTCACCCCAACCCTCTCCCGCACGGGAGAGGGGGCGGGTCGGCGGGTGCCGTACCGGCGCGCGCGCTTCCCGTCGGCGCTCCCCGTGCGGGTGACGGCCGCCCTCCCCCGGCGCCTCTCGCCGGGGCGCCTCGCCCTGCGCCGGCTCGCGCGCGATCGGGCCGCCATGGCCGCGCTCGGGCTGCTGCTGCTGATCGCCCTCGCCTGCCTGCTCGGGCCGTTCCTCACCGGGCACGCGCCGGAGCGGGCCTATCCGGACCTGCGCCAGCTGCCCCCGGGCCTCGCGGCCGAGCCCGGGCCCGAGCGGCTGCGCCCGGCCCTCGACCGCCTCGCCTTCCGGATGCGGGCCCGCGTCGCCGGGCTCGCGCAGGGCGACGGGCGGCTGCGCCTCACCCTCGAATCGGACCGGCCGATCGATCCGCGCTCGCTCGTCTACCTGCCCCGCTCCGACCTGTTCGGGGAGGCCCGGGTGGTCGAGCGGGCGGAGGACGGGACCCGCCTCGTGGTCGAGGCGCCGATCCGCCGCCTCCGCTTCCCCCTCGGCACCGACGTGCACGGGCGCGACCTCCTCACCCGCAGCCTCGTGGCGGGCCGGGTCTCGCTGCTGATCGGGCTCACCGCGACCCTCGCGGCGCTCCTCGTCGGCGTCGCCTACGGGGCCGTGGCGGGCTTCCTCGGCGGCCGGGTCGACGCCGTCATGATGCGGCTCGTCGACATCCTCTACGCCCTGCCCTTCGTGTTCTTCGTGATGGTGCTGGTGGTATTCTTCCGCGCCAGCCTCGCCCTCATCCTGCTCGCCATCGCTGCGGTCGAGTGGCTCGACATGGCCCGCATCGTGCGCGCCCAGACGCTGACGCTGCGGCGGCGCGACTTCGTGCGGGCGGCCGAGGCGCTCGGCCTCTCGACGCCGGCGACGCTTGCCCGCCACATCGTCCCGAACACGCTGGGGCCGGTCACGGTCGCGGCGACGCTGCTCGTGCCGCGGGTGATCCTGCTGGAGAGCTTCCTGTCCTTCCTCGGCCTCGGCGTGCAGGAGCCGCAGACGAGCTGGGGCGTGCTCATCGCCGAGGGCGCCCGGGCGATCGAGTCGGCGCCCTGGATGCTCGCCGGCCCGGCGAGCTTTCTGGTCGCGACGCTCGTCGCGCTGAACGTTCTGGGAGATGGCCTCGCGGACGCGCTCGACCCGCGGGGAGAGGGCTGAGGGGCCCAGAGCCGTCGAGGGGGAGGAGAGATTCGCGCAGCCCCCTCACCGGCTCTCGACGAATGCCGGGTAGACCATGCGGACGTTGCGGCGCTCCTCGGGGATCGCGCGGGCCTCGTGTCCGGCCGGGGCCGGCCGGGCGGCCGGCGCCGCGGGGCCGACCTGCGCGGGGCGTAGAGCCCAGCGCTCGGCGCCGGTGAGCGCCACCGGGGGGCGTTCGCGCGGCAGAGTCCCGTCCGCTGCCCGGCTGGGCGGGGCGGCGAGCCCCGCGAGCGCGGCGATCGTCAGGATGGAGAGGCGGGGGGACGGTTTCATGGGGGCGCGGCCGTGTGAGCGCCCTAGATGAACCCGGCAGCCGTGAAGGCCTCTGCGAACGGAAACGATTCGCACAGGGCCGCCAACAGAAGTCGCGCGGGAGGGTAAACGGTCGATGTCGAGCAGAGCGGAAGGAGCCACCGGCGCGAGGGCGCCCGAGCGCGTGCCGGTGGGCACGGTCATCGACACCGACATCTCCGCCCGCCTCGACCGGCTCCCGTGGGGGCGCTTCCACGTCCTCGTCATCGTGGCGCTCGGCATCACCTGGGTGCTCGACGGGCTCGAGGTAACGCTCGCGGGCTCCCTCGTCGGGGCGCTCCGCCAGCCGCCGATGTCCTTCTCGGAGTTCGATGTCGGCCTCGCCGCGAGCTCCTACCTCGTCGGCGCCGTCACGGGGGCGGTCGGCTTCGGCTGGCTCACCGACCGGATCGGCCGCAAGAAGCTGTTCTTCATCACGCTCGCCCTCTACCTCGCGGCCACCGCCGCGACCGGGTTGTCGTGGAATATCTGGAGCTTCTGCCTGTTCCGCTTCCTCACCGGCGCGGGGATCGGCGGCGAGTACACGGCGATCAACTCGACGATCCAGGAACTCGTGCCGGCCCGCGTGCGCGGCTGGACGGACCTCGTGATCAACGGCTCCTTCTGGATCGGGGCGGCGCTCGGCTCGTTCCTGTCGATCGTGGCGCTCCGCCCGGGCCTGATCGACCCGGCCTGGGGCTGGCGCGTCGCCTTCTTCGTCGGCGGCGGCATCGGCCTCGTCATCCTGCTGCTCCGGACCTGGATTCCCGAGAGCCCGCGCTGGCTCGTCACCCACGGCTACGCGGCCGAGGCCGACCGCGTGGTGACGGGGATCGAGAAGCGCTTCACCGACGAGGGGCTGACCCTGCCGCCGCCCGATGAATCGAAGCGCCTCAAGCTGAGGACCCGCAGCCACACGCCGCTCTCCGAGGTGTTCGGCGCCATGTTCGGCACCAACCGGCGCCAGACGCTCGTCGGGCTCGCGCTGATGATCGCCCAGGCCTTCTTCTACAACGCCCTGTTCTTCACCTACGCGCTGGTGCTGGAGCGCTTCTACGGGGTGCCGGGCGACCATGTCGGCTGGTACCTGCTGCCCTTCGCCCTCGGCTCCTTCCTCGGCCCCCTCGTGCTCGGCCGCCTGTTCGACACGGTGGGGCGCCGGCCCATGATCGCCTTCACCTACGGGATCTCGGCGGTGCTGCTCGCCGGCGCCGGCTATCTCTTCCAGATCGGAACGTTCGGGCCGGTCGGCCAGACGATGGTATGGATGGTGGTGTTCTTCTTCGCCTCCGCGGCCGCCTCCTCGGCCTACCTGACGGTGGCCGAGACCTTCCCGCTCGAGATCCGGGCGCTCGCGATCGCGGCCTTCTACGCGATCGGCACCGGCATCGGCGGCGTCTCGGGGCCGCTCCTGTTCGGGACGCTCGTCGAGACGGGCGTGCGCGGCAACGTCCTCGTCGGCTACCTGATCGGAGCGGCCCTCATGGCGGTGGCGGCGGTGGTCGGCGGGATCTACGGCACCGCCGCGGAGGGCAAGTCTCTGGAGGCCGTGTCGAAGCCGCTCGCCGCGGCGTGATCGGGCGGGGTCAGTCCGCCTCCCGCCAGACCTGACCGTGATACACGAAGGCCGCCCCCTCGCTCGCGAGTGCGGCGAGGCCGGTCAGCGCCGGGTCGTGGACCGTGATCACGCTCGTCGGGATCTCGGCCATCATCCGCGCGAAAGGCGCCTTGCGCTCGAACGCCTCGCGGAAGCCGCCCGCCTGCAGCACCCGCACGATGCGCGGCGCGATGCCGCCGCCGATATAGACGCCGCCGGTGGCCAGGAAGGTCAGCGCGAGGTCGCCGCAGGCGCGGCCGAGGAGGCGCGCGAACAGGGCGAGCGCCTCGGCCGCGTGCGGGTCCTGCGCCGAGAGCCCGGCCTGGGTGATCGCGGCCGGGTCGAGCTTGCTCCGCGGCGTCCCCGAGCGGACGTGGTGGACCGCCGCGTGCAGCCGGGCGAGGCCGGGGCCGGAGAGCAGGGCCTCGACGGTCACGCGCCCCTCGACGCGCTCGACCGCGTGCCAGATCCGCTCCTCGAAATCGTCGGTCGGCCCGAACTCCGTGTGCCCGGCCTCCGTCGAGACGATGGCGAGGCGGTCGGCGTAGGGAACGAGCGCCGCCGCGCCGAAGCCGGTGCCGGGTCCGAGCACGAGGCGGGCGCCCTTGGCCTCCTCCCGCGTCGGGCCGATCGGGGTGAGGTCGTCCGGCGCGATGCCCGCCGCGCCCGCGGCCACGGGCACGTAGTCGTTGACGACGACGGCGCTGGAGAGGCCGAAATCCCGGCCGATCCGCTCGCCCGCGATCACCCAGTGGGCGTTGGTGAGCTGCACCGCCGGCCCGTCGACGCGGCCCGCGATGGCCAGGATCGCCGAGCGCGGGGGCGACCCGCCGCCCTCGGCCGCGCCCTTGGCCAGCGCCGCGCGGATCGCGCTCGACGGGTCCGGGTGGCCGGCGGTCGCCTCGTGGGACAGGACCCGCGGTGCGCCGCCCTTCTGCTCCACCAGCGCGAAGCGGGCGTTTGTGCCGCCGACATCGCCGACGAGGACCGGGAATTCGAACATGCGCGCGTCGCCCCCTGCTTCACCCCGCCCTGGGCCTCGGAACGCGGAGCTTAGCCCCGTCCCCCGGTTCTGTTGAGAGCCCTCAGGCCTCGGGCAGGCCCGAGACCTCCATCGGCGCGCCCTCGGCCCAGGCGTAGAGAAGGGCGCGGACCGCCGCCGGGTCGGCGAGGCGCTTGGGCGCCACGGTCTCGCCGGGGCCGACCCGGACGCTCACGCCCCCGTCCTCGTTGACGGAGGCGAAGGCGAGTTCGTCGGTGCGGTCGTCGCCGAGGAAGACGGCGCGCCGCCCGGCATAGGGCGGGTTCTCGAGGAAGGCCCGGATGGCGTGGCCCTTGGTGGCCGAGGCCGGCACGATCTCGCCCACCGCCTTGCCGAGCTGCAGCCGGTAGGCGCCCGCGAGCTCGGCCGCGATATCCTTCGCCACGGTTTCCGCGCGGCCGGCGTCGTCCGGGTTCGCGAGCCGCCAGTGCACCGCGACCGAGGCGCCCTTGTCCTCGATCAGCACGCCGTCGAGATCGGCCGCCAGCGCCTGCAGCCGCGGCACCCGGGCGCGCAGCGCCGGATGGTCCTCCGGGCGGCCGCCCGTCACCGCCTCTCCCACGCGCCGCTCGACCCCGTGCAGGCCCGCCACGTCGAAGCGGGCGGGCGCCAGGAAGTCGTCGATCACCGCGACCGGCCGGCCGGTCACGATCGCGAGAGCCCCGCCGAGCCGGTCGCGCAGGCGCTCCAGGGCCGGCACCAGGGCCGGCTCGACCCGAACCGCGTCGGGCCGCGGGGCGATCTCCACCAGGGTGCCGTCGAAGTCGAGGAAGAGGGCAAAGTCGGTCTGGCCTGTCACGGCGGGCTCCGTTCCTGGGACGGTCCTGCGCTAGCATGCCCCGGGGCGGGGGCAAACGGGCCGCCCCGCCCTATCTCGGCGGGAGCTTTCCTGCCGGAGGTGATCCCCGATGCGCCCCGTCCCCCTGCCCGCCTGCCCCTTGCCCCCCGGCCCCGGCGAGGAGAGCGTCTGGGACTATCCGCGCCCGCCGCGCCTGGAGCCAGTGCCCGGGCGCCTGCGGGTCGTGCTCGGCGGGGAGACGATCGCCGACACGCTGCGCGGCTACCGCGTGCTCGAGACGAGCCATCCGCCGACCTACTACTTTCCGGAGGTCGACGTCGCGGCCGGATGCCTCGGGCTCCCGCGGCGGGCCGGGATCTGCGAGTGGAAGGGGCAGGCCGTGCTGTTCGACGTCCGGGCCGGCGGCCGCGACGCCCCCGGCGCCGCCTGGGCCTATCCGGACCCGAACCCGGCCTTCCGGGACATCGCCGGCTACCGCGCCTTCTATGCCGGCCCGATGGACGCCTGTCTCGTGGGCGAGGTCCGCGCCGAGCCGCAGCCAGGCGGCTTCTACGGCGGCTGGATCACCCCGGGCATCGTCGGTCCCTTCAAGGGCGGCCCGGGCACGATGGGCTGGTGAGGCGCCCCGGTTTGGCTCCTGCGCCCGCCGCCGCTACATCGCGGGCAGGTTGACGGGCACGGCGGCAGAGCGAGAGGAGCGGCGGATGCGGAACGGGACCGACGGCGGAATCGATGTGGTGGACCCGCGCAGCCTGGGCCTGTGCCCGGAGCGGCTGGAGCGCATCGACGCCTGGATGCGGGCGCTCGTCGCCGACAAGAAGCTCGCGGGCCTCTCCGTGATGGTCTCGCGCCGGGGCAGGACCGGCTTCTTCCGCGCCCACGGCCTCGCCGACCTCGCCCGCGGCACGCCGTTTGCCGCCGACACCATCACGCGCATCTACTCGATGACGAAGCCGCTGACCTCGGTGGCCGCGATGATGCTCTACGAGGAGGGGCGCTTCCAGCTCGACGATCCGGTCGCGCGCTTCCTGCCGGAATTCTCCGAGATGCGGGTGCTGACCGGCGGCAACCGCATCACGTTCGAGAGCGAGCCGGCGCGCCGCCCCATCACCATCCGGGACCTTCTCACCCACACCTCCGGCCTCACCTACGGCTTCATGGAGGCGACGCTGGTGGACGAGCTCTACCGGCGCAACGGCGTCGATTTCCACCTCGCGGACGCGAGCCTCGCCGAGGTGGTGGGCCGCGTCGCCAAGCTCCCGCTCCTGTCCCAGCCCGGCGCGCAGTGGAACTACAGCGTCGCCACGGACGTGCTCGGCCACCTCGTGGCGGTGGTCTCGGGGCGCGACTTCGCCGATGTCCTGCGCGAGCGCGTGATCGGGCCGCTCGGCATGTCGGACACCGACTTCCAGGTCCACCCCGACAAGCTGCCGCGGCTCGCGGCCAACTACACCCTGTCCCGCGACCGCAGCCTCAGGCTCTACGACGACGCGGTCGACACGCCCTTCGCCAAGCCGCCCGCCATCGCCTCGGGCGGCGGCGGCCTGACCTCGACGGCTGCCGACTACATGCGCTTCTGCCGCTTCGTCCTGAACCGGGGCGAGCTCGACGGAGTGCGGCTCCTCGGCCGCAAGACGGTCGACCTCATGCTGACGAACCACCTGCCGGGGGACCTCGCCAGCATGGGGACGCCGCGCTTCGCCGAATCCTCCTACACCGGCATCGGCTTCGGCCTCGGCTTCTCGGTGATGCTTGACCCGGCCCGCGCGCAGATCCTCGGGAGCCCGGGCGAGGTGGCCTGGGGCGGCGTGGCCAGCACCGCCTTCTGGATCGACCCCGCCGAGGACATGGCGGTGGTGCTGCTGACTCAGCTCGTCCCCTCCTCGGCCCTGCCGATCCGGCGCGAGTTGCGGGTTCTCACCTACGCGTCGGTCGTCGACCAGGGCGTGTCCGGCTGATCGGATCGATCCGTCCAGCCCTCGTCCTCGCCAGGGGCCGGAGGTGGTCGTGCGCGGGCCTCGGAGGAAGGCGCCCGCCGACGGCACACTCGGCGGGCGGAACCGGACGTCCGACGCCGAAATCCGGCGCAGCGCGCGATGCTCGGCCATCGCCCGAGGCCGGGATGCGCAATCCGAAGTTGTGAAGCTTCGCGAATTTGCTGTTCAGTGATTGCGCGCGACTGATTAGAAATATTGTAATTGTCTGTATCAGTCAAACTTGAGGACTACCTCGAAAAAAGAATCAGCATCGGGGTCCGGGTGGTGCCATATCCTTCGAGCCCCTGGAGATGCCCGCCCATGCCCGCTCTCGTGCTCGCCTCGGCATCATCGCAAGCCTCGCGCGGGTCCGGGCCGGGCGGACGCGCTGGCGCGAGAGCCTGAGCCGTGCAGAACCAGGCACGGAAGGCGCATTTCTGGATGGTCCTCGACGTGCTCGGCGGCCAGGCGATCCCCTTCGCGATCTTCCTCGTCATCGCGCGGATCATCGGACCGCAGGCCTACGGGACCTTCGCGCTCGCCATGGCGTTCGTCGGCCTGATGAGCGTGATCATCTATCAGGGTCTGGCGGATGCGCTGATCCGCGTCGAGGAGCTGGACGAGCGGCACGTCTCAACGGCCTTCTGGATGAATCTCGCGCTGGCCAGCCTCATCTTCGTGCTCGTCCAGGTGCTCGCCGGGCCCGTGGCCAGCCTCTACGGCGCATCCGAGATGGAACCGGTCCTGCGCTGGATCGCCCTGCTGGCGCCGCTCCAGGCGCTGGTCAGCGTGCAGATCGTCCTGTTCCGCCGCAATCTCGACACCGCCGCGCTCGCGCGCCGCACCTTCCTCGGACGCAGCATCGGCGGCGTCGTCGGGGTCGCTCTGGCCTTCCTCGGCGCCGGGATCTGGTCGCTGGCCGCGCTGCAGCTCGTGCAGGCGGCGGTCTCGGTCTGGGTGCTGTGGCGCGCCGATCGCTGGCGCCCGCGCCTGATCTTCGACATCGGGCAGGCCCGCGACTTCGCGCGGTTCGGCAGCCATTTCATGGGCGCGACCGTCATCACGTCGCTCGGCACC
Organism: Methylobacterium nigriterrae; assembly: GCF_037106235.1. Classification (NCBI taxonomy): domain Bacteria; kingdom Pseudomonadati; phylum Pseudomonadota; class Alphaproteobacteria; order Hyphomicrobiales; family Methylobacteriaceae; genus Methylobacterium; species Methylobacterium nigriterrae. The sequence continues at coordinate 27,471 of NZ_JBAWTG010000010.1, forward strand.
TCCGCCGACAGCCTCCTGGTCGGCCTGTTCCTCGATCCCGTGACGGTCGGGTACTACGCGCTCGCGGCCCGGCTGATCGAGATGGCGCGCATGGTGGTGCTGCTGCCGATGCGCATGCTGATCATGCCGGTCCTCAGCCGCCTCTCCGACCCGGAGGCCCTCGCGGCCTCCTACAACGAGATGGCCCGCTCGGTCCTCGCCATCTGGATGCCGCTCCTGCTCGCCCTCGGCACGGGCGCCGAGATCCTCCCGATCTTCTTCGGGGCGAAGTGGGAGGGCTCCTCCCTGGTGCTGCAGGCGATGAGCCTCGTGGCCTTCACGATGCCGCTCTGGGCGCTCGCCGGGGACGCGCTGTCGGCGGTGGGGCGGCCGGACCTGTATCTCCAGCTCGCGGCGATGCAGGTCGGGATCCTGGCCGCCGGCATCACCGTCGGCGCGCAGTTCGGCCTCGTCGGCGTCGGGCTCGGCTGGTCGGCCGCCTCGGCCTGCATGGTGCCGCTGGCGATCCTCACGCTGCGGCGGGCCTGCCCGATCGCCTGGGGGGCGCAGATCGCGTCCGCGCTGCGGATCGGGCTGGCGGGGATCGGGTGTGTCGCGGGCTACTTCGCGGCGTTCCATCTGATGGACGGCCTCGGCTGGCCGAGCTGGGCCCGCTCCCTGATCGGAACCGGATTCGGCCTCGGCCTCTACGCGGCGCTGCTCGAGTTCGTGCTGTTGCCGGGCCATATCACCGGGACCCTGCGAAGCCTCTGGACCCTGTTCGCCTCGCGAGCCACCCCCTCCACCCGCTCGGCCGCGTGAGCCCGTGGCGCCTCCGGCGCGGGCTCGGGCCGTGTTCCGGCGCGTCATACGGCGTCCGCTCGATCCCTTGGGTGTGGGTAGGACGCTCAAGGCCGAACAAGGGATCAACCGGCGACGGTATCACCTTTCCAGAACGGGCTTGGCGGTTCGCGCATCGGGCAGCCGCGCATCCCTTCTCTCCGCCCGGCGTGGGAAGCGGCCCGCGCCCGATCCCGCCGAGCCTACCCCTCGGCGGGGCTGCGGTAGGGCAGCGGAGAGGCTTGCGCGAAGCGCGGCAGGTCGTCGGGACCGAGCGCCCAGGGCAGCGCCTCGCAGGTCCAGACATGCATCTCCGGCCGGATCGCGGCCGGATCGTCGAGGGTCGCGAGCGGGATGCCGATGCGCGGGGCGTCGCGCGGCTCGAGGAACAGGCGCGTGCCGCAGCGCGGGCAGAAGTGCCGGTAGAGGCGCTCCGAGCTGCGCCAGCGCGCGGTCGTGCCCTGCCAGGAGAGGTCGCGCCGGGCGAACTGGGCCTGGGCCAGGAACGGGGCCGCGGTGGCGGCGCGACAGGTCGTGCAATGGCAGATGCGGGCGCCGAGCGTGGGGGCGGTGGCGCAGTAGCGCACCGCCCCGCAGAGGCAGCCGCCGCGATAGGGCGGCGGCGCATTGCGGGTGTAGGGCATCGTATCGCCGAATCCGTCCGCGCGGGGCCCGTGGTCGAAGGTCTCGCCGGCCTGTCCGAGGACGAGCCGGGTGATTTCTCTTAAGCCGTTCCCGGCGCCCGACCAAGAGCGGCAAGGGTTCCGGGCAAGGGCTCCGGGCTTGGCGACGGGGGCGCCCTATTCCTCGGCCGGGGGCGCCGCCGGCGCGGCGGCCGGGGCCTTCGCGGCGGGCTTCGCCGCCGGCTTGGCGGCCGTTCCGGTGGTGCCGGTGGTGCCGGGCGCCGCGCCCGCGGTCGTGGCGGGCTTCGGTGCCCACTCGGCATCGGCGCGGGGGCCGCCGGGGCCGTTGGTCGGACCGGTGAGCTGGCCGGGCGCCACGTCGGTCACGCGGTTCCAGGTCTGCGAGCCGCACAGGATCGCCAGCATGCAGCCGCGCACCGAGAGTTCGGTCGGCTGCTCGGTCCAGATCGAGACGTCGTAGAACTTGCCCTCCTCGGCGTTGTAGATCTTGCCCTCGAAGCGGCCGTCCGCGTTCGGCTTCAGGCCCATGATGAGCTGGTGGCCGAGGGAGGGGCGGGTCTGCTTCTTCGGATCCGGGTTCTTGAAGTCGACGCGCGGCTGACCCTTGTCGTTGAGCGGGACCTTCAGCCAGACCGCGTAGCCGCAGACGTTCTTCTCCTGCGGGCCGCACTTCTCGATGCGGATGCGGGCGCGCCCGTCCTCGGTGAGCCAGGTGCCGCTCGGATCGGCGGGAGCCGCGGCCTGAGCGAGGCCCGAGAGCGACGAGAGCGCCGAGAGCGCGATGAGCGGCGCGGCCATGCGTGCGCCGACAGCGCCGACCAGTCGAAACGTCATACGAAAACTCCTATCGCACCCCGCCGCCCCGCGGCGCCGGAGGACGCGGCCGACCGGCGCGCTCCTCCTCTCGAAATTCCGCCATCGTCCGCGAAGGTGACCGGATCATGACCGAGCCGCGGCGGCCGGGCCCGAATTCACCGGCCCGGCCGCCGGGGTACGATCGCGGGACGCGGGGCCCGGGCGGCTTGCAGAAGCCCCCGGCGGCTTGCCTAAGCCTCCGGCGGCTTGCCGCAGGCCGGGCCCGCGCCGATAACCGGCGCCCGCGGCCCGCCGCCCGCTCCGCCCGAGACACCATGGTCGTCCGCTCCCGCCCGAACTTCCTGGCCATCCTGTTCACCCTGCAGGGCTCGATCCTGCCCCAAGTGGCGCCGAAGGTGCTCGGGATCGCGGCGGTGGCCTTCGCGGTCGTGGCGGCGGAGCGGCGCTGGCCGGAGCCCTTCCCGACCTCGGCCGGCATCGGCCCCTTCACGCTGATCGGGCTCGCCCTGTCGATCTTCCTCAGCTTCCGCAACAACAGCTGCTACGACCGCTGGTGGGAGGGCCGGAAGGCCTGGGGTGGGCTCGTCACGGAGGTGCGTGGTCTTGCCCGCGCCCTGCCGGCCGTGCTGCCGGGCCCCGGCGAGGCGGAGCTGCGGCGGCGCTGCCTCCGGCGCGTCGCGGGCTTCGCCCACGGGCTGCACGCGCGGCTGCGAGGGCTCGACGAGGCCGCCGCCGCCGCGCCCTGGCTGCCGGCGGACGAGGCCGCATCCCTCGCGCGGCGCCCGAGCCCCACCGATGCGGTGCTGGGCGCCCTCACCCGCGACCTCGCCGAGGCGATGCGGCGGGGCCTGCTCGGCGAGGTGGTGTTCGGCGTCCTGGAGCACAGGATCGCGGCGCTGTCGGGCGTCCACACCGCCTGCGAGCGCATCCAGGGCACGCCGCTGCCCTTCGCCTACACGCTCCTCCTCTACCGGACGGCCTGGCTCTACTGCCTGCTCCTGCCTTTCGGCCTCGCGGCGACGCTCGGCTGGGCGACGCCGATCGCGGCGGCGCTCGTCGCCTACACGTTCTTCGGCCTCGACGCGCTCGGGGACGAACTGGAGGAGCCGTTCGGCACCGATGCGAACGACCTGCCGCTCGACGCGCTCCTGCGCGCGGTCGACGGCATCGTCCTCGACGCGCTGGGCGAGCCGGTGCCGCCGCCGCTGGAGCCGCAGGATGCCGTGCTGCGCTGAGCGGCCAGCGCGGTTCGCGTCATCCCGGACGAGCGAAAGGGCCGACGCGCGGGGGCGCCGGCCCTTCCCGGTACGCGCCGGCGTCGCGCGGGTTACTCGGCGGCGCTCATCTCGGCGGTGAAGTGGCCGCACCAATCCTGCGCGGCGACGACCGGCCAGAGGCCCTTCGATTCGGGGGCCGGCTGGGTGACCGGCGGGTTGAAGCGGCACAGGCCCTCGTCGGCGGCAGGGGCGCCGCCGTTGAGCGTGTGCTCGTCGAAGAAGCGGCAGCTGGCGCAGGCGGCGTTGTCGGTGGCGGCCATGTCGATCGGTCTCCGTAGAGGGGGGGGTGGGCGGGCTGGCCCGGGGTCGTGTCGCAGTTCTTAATTAGAACAACTCCAATGAAGGGGTCAACCGACGGTTCTGGGTGCCGCCCGGCTCCGCCTCACGTTTCGGTGCGCTGTTGCAGGCCTGCCCGTTGACGTGAGGCGCCGCGACGGCCAAGCTCGGTTTCGACGGTTCCCCTCGGGGATCAAAAGGGAACGCGGTGAGGGTTCGATCCCGAATCCGCGGCTGCCCCCGCAACTGTGAGCGGCGAGCCCTCCATCAGCACGTCACTGGGTGCCCGGCACCTGGGAAGACGATGGAGGGCGGCGACCCGCGAGCCAGGAGACCTGCCGTCAGCCGTGGTCACACGCGAAGCGCGTCGGGCGGGGTGTCCTGGCGGGTGCCGGGTTGCGCGCCGAACACGCGTGCAGGCCGTCCTCGTTCGCGGTGACGTGCCACTTGCCGAGCGCGTCCGCCTTCCGCCATGACACAATCCTTCGAGCTCCCGCGCGCCCCGGCGCGCAGATCCGCCGCGCCGCCTCGCGCGGCCCGCACCCTCTCGATCCTGCTTGCTTATGGTTGCCTCGAGGAGGCCCGCGCCCAGGAGAGCGTCACCCTCGACACGCTGACGGTGGCGGGCTCGGGGCTCGCCCCGGCCGGCCTGAACCTGCGCACACCCGACCGCGGCGCGAGCCGCCTCGGGCTCACCCCCCTGGAGACGCCCGCGAGCGTCGACGTCATCGCGGGCGAGACCGCGCGCCTGCGCGGGCAGGACACGATCGCGGACGCCGTGACGCAGGACGCCACCGGCATCACCAGCATCGCCTCGCCGGGCAACGGCAACGGCGCCTTCACGTCGCGCGGCTTCGCCGGCCCGAACTCGATCCAGCAACTCTACGACGGCACCCGCCTCTACGTGGGTGCGGGCACCGTCACCTTCCCGTTCGACACCTGGAACGTGGAGCGCATCGAGGTGCTGCGCGGGCCGGCCTCCGTGCTCTACGGCGACGGCGCCATCGGCGGCGTGATCAATGTCGTCCCGAAGAAGCCGACCTTCACGGCGGTCAACGAGGCCCGCGCGGTCGTCGGCACCGACGGGGTGGCCCGCCTCGCCCTCGATTCCGGCGGCGCGATCGGCCAGGCCGAGTTCGGCAACACCTTCGCCTACCGGCTGAACGTCAGCGGCAACCGCGCCGATGGCTGGATCCGCCCGGTCGGCGATTTCCGCAATCTCGCGGTCTCGGCCGCGCTCCTGTTCCAGCCGAGCCCCGACCTCGCCGTCACGCTCTCCCACGATCTCGGCTACCAGGAGCCCGCCCGCTACTGGGGCACGCCGCTGGTCGAGGGACGCATCACCGATCTCGTCCGCTTCAGGAACTACAACATCCTGGATCCGAAGGTCACCTGGGCCGACAACTGGACGCAGTTGAAGACGGAGTGGACGCCGTCGGCCGACGTCACCATCCGCAACACGGCCTATCGTCTCACCAGCCGACGCCACTGGCTCGACGTGGAGCAGTACGCCTTCAATCGCGGGACGGGCCTCGTCGACCGGAGCGACTACCTGGAGATCTACCACAGCCAGGAACAGGTCGGTAACCGCTTCGACGCGGCGTTCAAGGGCAGCCTGTTCGGATTCCGCAACGAGTTCCTGGCCGGCTTCGACGTGAACCACATCGACTTCCGCCACACCAACAACTTCTTCTTCGACAAGTCCGACAGCGTGCCGCTCGTCGGCGGCTCGCTCGGGCTGTTCCCGCCGGAGGGCCGAGCCACGCCGGCCTATGCGACGCGCACGACCCAGGCCTCCGTCTTCGCCGAGGACCGGCTGATCCTCACCGACCGGCTTTCGTTCCTCACGGGCGTGCGCTTCGACGCGCCGACGCTCCAGCGCGAGGACCTGCGCTCGGGGGCGCAGTTCGAGCGCACCTACAGGGCGCTCGGCTATCGCTTCGGGCTGGTCTACAACCCGACGCCGGACAGCGCGCTCTATGCCCAGTACAGCTTCGCCACCGACCCCGTGAACAGCCTCATCACGCTGTCGCAATCGCTCGCCGGCTTCCGGCTCGCCACGGGCGACCAGGTCGAGATCGGCGCCAAGGGACTGGCCTTCGACGGCGCGCTCGAGTGGACGATCGCCGGCTACCGCATCGTCAAGAACAACCTGATCTCGGCGGTGCCGGGACAACCCACTCTGTCGACGCAGGTCGGCCGGCAATCCTCGCAGGGCTTCGAGCTGGCGCTCGGCTGGCGCGTCGCTCCCGGCTGGCGGCTCGACGGCAACCTCGCCCTGCTGCACGCCCAGTACGATTCCTTCAGCCAGAACGTGAACGGGACCGCGATCTCCTACGCCGGCAACCAGCCGATCGACGTGCCGGAGCGCGTCGCGAATCTCTGGCTCACCTGGGACGCGCTCCGGGACTGGACCGCACGCATCGGCCTGCAGAACGTCGGCCCGGTCTACACAGACTTCAGCAACACCGCCCGGCGGCCGGCCTACACCCTCGTCAACGTCGTGCTCGATCACCCGGTCACGGCGGATTCGCGCCTGAGCCTTCGCGTCTACAATCTGTTCGACAAGGTCTACGCCATCAGCGGCAACGCGGTGGGCGGCGTCGGGACCAACTGGCTCCTCGGGCGCCCGCGCTCGTTCGAACTCGCCTACACGACCGCCTTCTGAGCCCGCGATGCGCCGCCTCCTCAAGCCGGCCCGGCGATGGCTGATCCTCGGCCATCGCTGGCTCGGCATCGGCACCGGCCTGTTCTTCGTCGCCTGGCTCCTGTTCGGCCTCGTGATGATGTACGTGCCCTTTCCCGGTCTCACCGAGGCGGAGCGCCTGGCGCGCCTCGCGCCCATCGCCTTCGAGGGCGTGGCGGTCGCGCCCGACGCCGCGCTCGCCCGCGGCGGCCTCGGCACGCCCCGCGCCCTCGCCCTCGAGATGCGGGGGGACGAGCCGGTCTACCGCGTCGTCGCGGCGGACGGGACGCCCCGCACCCTCTCGGCGCGCACCGGCGCCGCGATGCCGCCGCTGACCGAGGCGGGAGCGCTCGCGCTGGCTCGGCGCCTCGGGGCCGGCCCGGAGGCCTCCGTCTCGACGCTCGGGCGCGACCAGTGGACAGTGCACGGGCGCTACGACCCGCACCGGCCCCTGCGCCGCGTCGCCCTGGCGGACCCGGCCGGCACCGAGCTCTACCTCTCGAGCGTCACCGGCGCCCTGGTGCTGGAGACGACGCGCCGGGAGCGCGCCTGGAACTGGCTCGGCGCGGTGCCGCACTGGCTCTACCCGACGCCCCTGCGCGCCCGGGGCGATCTCTGGCGCGAGACCGTCCTGTGGGTCTCGGGTCTCGGCATGGCGGGCGCCGCGAGCGGGCTCGTCCTCGGCATCTGGCGCCTGCGGGCGCGGTGGCGCTACCCGTCCGGCGCGGTCACGCCCTATCGCGGGCCGGCGCGCTGGCATCACCTGTTCGGCCTCGTCGGGGGGCTCGGACTCCTGACCTTCGTGGCGAGCGGCTGGCTCTCGATGAACCCGAACCGGTGGTTCTCGGGAAGCGCGCCGCCCGAGAGCCTGCGGGCGGGCCTCGCCGGGGCGGCCGACCGCCCGCTGCCCGATCGCGCGGCGCTGCTGGCGGCGAGCCCGCCCGGCACGGTCGCCCTGCGCCTCGTGCGTCTCGGCGGCCGCGCGCACCTCGTCGCGAGCGATGCCCTGGGCCGGCGCAGCGTGACGCCGCCGCTCGCGGAGGGCGAGATCCCGGCGGCCGCGCCCGGCCTTCTGGCCGGCGCGGCGCTCGTCCGCGCCGAGCGGCTCACCGAGTACGACGCCTACTGGTACGCGCACCACGAGGCGAGGGCGCTGCCCGTGCTGCGCCTCGTCCTCGACGACCCGGCGGCGACCTGGGTTCACGTCGATGCCGTGACGGGGGACGTCCTCGAACGCCTCGACCGGAGCGGACGGATCAACCGGTGGCTGTTCGCGGCCCTTCACCGGCTCGACCTGCCGCTGCTGATCGGGCACCGCCCCGCCTGGGACCTCGCGCTCGGTTCGCTCACGGCCCTCGCACTCGTGGTGGCGCTCACCGGCACGGTGCTGGGCTGGCGGCGCCTGCGGCGGCGGCCGCCCGGATCCTCTCTCCCACACCGGAGAGGGCGCGCGCCGCGCCTCAGGCTGCGCCCGGCTGCTCGATCTTCTCGCGGGCCGCGGTGAAGCGCACCACGCGCTGCGCGGTGACGACCGACAGGTCCTGGAAGGCCTGGAAGGCGCTCTGCAGATCCTCGGTGGAGGGTGGGCGTCCCGTCCGGCTCGTCAGGAACAGCTTCAGGGTCTTCCACCCGAACCGGACCGAGCGCACCAGGAACAGGAGCGGATCGGCGCTCGCGGCCTCGTAGGCGTTGACCGCCATGCCGGTCGGCACGCCGGCGACCCGCGCGAGCGCCACCAGCGCGCAGGTGACCTCGCCGGTGGTCAACCAGGTCTGCACCGCCGTCTCGTCGAGGCCCGATCTCGCCCGCTGCGCCACCGCGACCTCGGCGGGGGTCAGGTCGGGCGGGGGCCTCGTCAGGCCCGTGGCGATCGCGAGCGTCGCCTGTCCGGCGGCGCTCTCGCCGAACTCGCCCGCCAGCGAGGCCCGCGCCCGCGTCGCCGCGATGGCGACGAGCTGCGCCATCTGCGCCTCCGGCACGTCGACGCGGGCGGTGAGCACCCGGTTCAGCTCGGCGTCGTCGCGGGCCCTGGTCGCCAGGATCTGGAAGCCGCCCTGCGAGAAGCGGGCGCCCCGGTTGCCGGCGACGTCCCGCACCACCTGGTCGTCGCCGCGCGTGACGATGACGTCCGTGACGACCTCCGCCAGCACCCGGCGCCGCGAGATCGCGCGCAGGTGGCACTGGTCGCCCCGGCTCGCGATCTGCACGAGGTCGTCGTCCTCGAGGCGCTCGGAGCGCTCGAGCACCGGGCCGGCCACCGCGACCGAGGGGTCGAAGGCGAGGTCGCGGACGACGCGGCGCGGCGCGTTCGGGATGTCGGCGAGCGTCGCGGAGAGCTCCGCGCGCGCCTTCGTCTCGATGTCGCGGGATAGCCGGATGATGACTTCGTCGAAGGCACCGATCTGCGCCTCGTTGAGCCGCGCCGCCTGCTCGGTGAACAGGCCGGTCATCTGGCGCAGCATGCCCATGCGCTTGGCGGGGTCCCCGCTCGCGATCGCACCCTCGACGTCGGCCACAATGGTATTGAGCGCAATCATTTCAAAAATCCGGCGGCGGCAACGATAATCTGAGCCCTAAGCTTTCAAAATGGTGAAAAACATCAAATTGATCCGCCACTCGCGATCAACAATGGTCGAGGGAAAAGCACAGCGACAACAGACCGTTAATCGTGACGGCCGGCCGGAACCGTGAGCGCCGGATCGGTACGGGAATGCACCGAGGCGACGTTTCCGCGCCGGGTCGGCCCCGGGCGGCCCGGACAGGCAGCGGAGAGGCGGGACGGCAGGATGTGGAGAGGATTGCGCGGGCAAGACCTGCTAGGGTCGCGCTCCCGGCCCTCACCCCATGCGAAGCAGGTCACCCAAAGATGCGAACCATCCTCTACGCCGATGGCGGCTGCGATCCCAATCCCGGACCGGGCGGCTGGGGCGTCGTGATCTCGGGCCCGGACGGGCCGGTCGAGCTGTGCGGCGGCGAGGCCGGCACCACCAACAACCGCATGGAGCTGACCGCGGCGATCCGGGCACTGGAGCAGTTCCCCGAAGGCGCGCAGATCGAGATGCGCTGCGACAGCCAGTACGTCGTCCGGTCGGTGACGGAGTGGATGCGCGGCTGGAAGGCCAAGGGCTGGCGCACCACCACGGGCGCGGTGAAGAACGTCGACCTGATGAAGCGCCTCGACGAACTCGCCGCCCGCCGCGACGTGCGCTGGACCTGGGTGCGGGGCCATGCGGGCGACCCGCTGAACGAGCGGGCCGACCGCCTCGCCGCGCAGGGACGCCGCGAGGCGCGGGGCGAGGTGCGCGGCGAGGCGCGCGGCATGCCGCCGAAGCCGGCGCCCGCGACGGTGGAGGCGAGGCCGGCGGCTCCCGCGCCTTCCGCCGCGCCCGCCGCGCCGGCGCCGGGTCCCCGCACGGCGCCCGTGGCGATCGATGCCGCCCTCGGGCTCGAGGTCTCGCGGGCGGCCAAGCGCGCCGGGGTGACGGCCTCGGCCTTCACCGAGGAGGCGCTCCGGCTCGTCCTGGCGCTCGGCCCCGAGGAGGCCGCGCGCCTGCGCGCCCGCCTCGGCGTGAGCGCCGCCTCGGCGGCCTGACCTTGGGTCTCGTGATCGATTCAATAAGTGAGAGCACGCTGCGAAAAGCCGTTGCCGCTTTTTCGCAGCGTGCTCTGAGGCCGGGCGCCAGCCGCTCAGGCGGCGCGGTCGATGGCCTCGGCCAGCGTGCGGGTCATCTCGGCGATCTGATCCGCCTCGACGATCAGCGGCGGCGACAGCGCGATGATGTCGCCGGTGACGCGGATCAGGAGACCGCGCTCGAAGCAGTCGACGAACACCTCGTAGGCCCGGGCGCCGGGCGCGTCCGGGCGGGACTCGAGTTCGATGCCCGCCACGAGGCCGATGGTGCGGATGTCGATCACGTTCCGGCGCCCGCGCAGGTCGTGCATGGCGCTCGCCCATTCCCCGGCCAGGGCGGCGCCGCGGGTGAGCAGGCCCTCCTCGGCGTAGATCGCGAGCGTTGCGAGGCCCGCCGCGCAGGCGAGCGGGTGGCCCGAGTAGGTGTAGCCGTGGAACAGCTCGATGGCGCCCTCGGGGCCCCGCATCAGGGCGTCGTGGACCTGCCGGCTCGCGAAGACCGCGCCCATCGGCACGGTGCCGTTGGTCAGGCCCTTGGCGGTGGTGACGAGGTCGGGCGTGACGCCGAAATAGTCGGTGGCGAAGGGGGTGCCGAGGCGGCCGAAGCCGGTGATCACCTCGTCGAAGATCAGCAGGATGCCGTGCCGGGTGCAGATCTCGCGCAGGCGCTCGAGATAGCCCTTCGGCGGGACCAGCACCCCGGTCGAGCCCGCCACCGGCTCGACGATGCAGGCCGCGATGGTCTCGGCCCCGTGCAGCGCCACGAGCCGCTCGAGATCGTCGGCGAGCTCCGCGCCGTGCTCGGGCTGGCCCTTCACGAAGCTGTTGCGGGCCGGGTCGTGGGTGTGGCGCAGGTGGTCGACCCCGGGCAGCTGCGTGAAGGCGCGCCGGTTGTTGACGAGGCCGCCCACCGAGATGCCCCCGAAGCCGACCCCGTGATAGCCGCGCTCGCGCCCGATCAGCCGGGTGCGGGTGCCCTGCCCGATCGCCCGCTGGTAGGCGAGCGCGATCTTGAGCGCCGTGTCGACGGATTCCGAGCCCGAGCCCGTGAAGAACACCCGGTCGAGCCCGGCCTGCGCGCCGCCCGGCGCCACGGCGGCCAGCGCCTCCGCGAAGGCGAAGGCGGCGGGATGGCCCATCTGGAAGGAGGGCGCGAAGTCGAGGGTGAGGAGCTGGCGCTCCACCGCCTCGGCGATGGGGCGGCGGCCGTGGCCGGCATTGACGCACCAGAGCCCGGCGGTGCCGTCGAGGATCCGGCGCCCGTCGTCGCTCGTGTAGTGCATCCCCTCCGCCGAGGCGAGGAGGCGCGGGGCCGCCTTGAACTGGCGGTTGGCCGTGAACGGCATCCAGTAGGCGTCGAGGCCCGGGGCGTTCTTCAGGGGCGATGCGGTCATGGTCGGGACGTTCCTTGTCGGCGCGTTCACGGCGGGCACCTCGGGCGGCGGCCGGGCCGATGCCCGCACAGGGACCGGTTTCGGTGCCCGCAACAAGTCCTTTTCTGCGCCCCGCCAAGCCGTTGATCGCGCTCGCACCGTCGGCTATCTGTTGCCGGATCCGAAACACCCGCAACGGGGAGGTCGGCGATGAGCGTCGATGTCGGCGCGCGCCTGCGCCACCTGCGCGACCTGCACGGCCTGTCCCAGCGGGCTCTGGCCAAGCGCGCGGGGGTCACGAATTCGACGATCTCGCTGATCGAGTCGAACCAGATGAACCCGTCGGTGGGCGCCCTGAAGCGCATCCTCGACGGGGTCCCGATCGGCCTGTCGGACTTCTTCGCCCTCGCCCCCGAGCGGCCGCGCCGGGCCTTCTACGCGGCGGACGAGCTGACCGAGATCGGCAAGGGCCGGATCTCCTTCCGGCAGGTCGGCGAGAGCCTGTTCGGGCGCGCGCTCCAGATCCTGAGGGAGCGCTACGAGCCTGGGGCCGATACGGGCCGGGTCCCCCTCGTGCACGAGGGCGAGGAGGGCGGCATCGTGCTGAGCGGGAGGCTCGAGGTGACGGTGGACGCGGACCGGCGCATCCTCGGCCCCGGGGATGCCTATTACTTCGAGAGCCGGCTCCCGCACCGCTTCCGCTGCGTCGGCGCCGAGCCCTGCGAGGTCGTCAGCGCCTGCACGCCGCCGACCTTCTGAGCGGCCCGGGGCCAGCGGGCGACGCGGCCGCGCCGCTCAGAAGAGGCGGTTGTGCGGCGGCCCCTCGCAGGCCTTGTGGGCATGGCCCGTCCGCTCGAGCTCGTTGACGCGCCCGAGCGCGATGTAGGCGCGCAGCCGCGTCAGGTGGAGCATGGCCTCGCGCCGGTCCGCGTCGTCCGGTTCGGAAACGGCGGAGCGCTCCAGCGCGCGCAGATCATCCTTGATGCGATCCCAGCCCTGTCGCGCCCTGTCGAGGTCAGAATACATGCGCCGCCTCCTCGGAGAACTGGGTCAATCTTGGCTGTTATTCCTTGGGCAAGACGTCTTGTCGCAGCTTCGCCCCTAGCTCAATCACAGGCAGTTTTCCAGCCTCATATTTCGGCATTTTCATGAATGGCCGCGCTTGGTCCAGATCTCGACGGGCGCTAGATCGTACAGGCGCGGACGGAGGCGCCGTCCGCGGAGACCAGGTCCGCGCCGAGGCCCTCCGTCACGGCCAGCGCGCGCGACAGGGCCGCCGGCCTCGCCCGCATCCAGAGGCAGAGCAGGTAGAAGGCCGCGAGCCTCAGGACGGGCGCGGCGAGGGTCGGCTGGGGCGAGGCAGGCATGGCAAGTCTCCCGGTTACGATGCCGGGAACTCGCGGCAACGAAGGGCGGGGTTACCGCGCTGGCGATCGATCGGGTGCATCCGCGCACGCGTCCGGCCGCGCGGATCACGCGCATCTCTCGTGTGATCAGGGCCGGCGCGCATCGCGGTCACGAGGACGAGGGTCGAGGCGATCCGCGATGCCGGCTATTCCGAAGCGCTCGCGGCCGGGCGATGATGCAGCTGGAGGAACCGGCATGCACGACAACGGCGACGACCGCACCGACGCCCATCACGGGCACGACGACCACGCGCACGGCACCGTCTCGGGCGAGCGCTGGAAGCACGACGGCGTCCGGGTGATCCCGGGCGACCGGCTCGACCCCAACACCGCCCAGACGCCCGGCATGTTCCGCCAGGCCGCCATCAACGCGGCCCGCGTCGGCGCGCAGAAGATCTGGGCCGGCACGGTGGCGATCGAGCCCGACGCCAAGACCGGCGTGCACCACCACGGGGCGCTCGAGAGCGTGATCTACGTGGTCTCGGGGCGGGCCCGCATGCGCTGGGGCGAGCGGCTCGAATACGTGGCCGAGGCCGGGCCCGGCGACTTCATCTTCGTGCCGCCCTACGTGCCGCACCAGGAGATCAACGCCTCGACCGACGAGCCGCTGCACTGCGTGCTGGTGCGCTCGGACAACGAGGCGGTGGTGGTCAACCTGCCCGACGTCGAGGCGGCCGAGGCTCCTGAGACCGTCTACTGGGTCGACCCGATCCACAAGCACCCCTGAGCTGCACACGGCGCGGACGAGCCGGGGCCGCCGCCTGCATCGCGGCGCCTCCCCGCGGCCATCCCCGGTTTCCGCCGCGACCGTGAGGGTATCGGGACGGTCCGGGGGCCCCGACCGGCGCCTGCGACTGACCCTGGTCGTTGCGTCGCGGTGCCGGCTCTCCGGGCAGCGGTCGCGTGCTGAGTGCCCGGCAAATCGTCCGAGGCGGGCGGTCATGGCAGGCCGGTGATGTCCGGCGTCACCCTTTCCGGACCGAGCCCGAGAGTGGGGCTGCCGTCTCCACCCTCAGGGACCTTATGGCCGCCTCGCCAGCGACGATAACCGCAGTCAATGCGGCTACAGAACCCCGCCTGTCGACTGGAACACTTGCCTTCAGGCTCGGTTTGTGCGGGAGGGCCGCCCACTGCGTGCGGTCGCCAGTCAAGGTCTTCGACGTCCCGGGGAAGAAGCTGCCCGCATCGCGAGAACAGCGTCGAGGCGGAGGATGCCGCGCCTCGAGCAGATCCCGGCAACGGCCTAGGCCGTGGCGGCGCCGGAACGCTCCCTCATCGCGGGCGAGACCGTCCTGGACGACTTGCGGACCGGAGTATCGAGAATGATGAGAGCCGCTATCGCCCGCGCGGGGCTGGCCATGATCCTGTTGTCGGGCGTCGCCGCCGCGACCCATCCCGCCCGTGCTGAGGACAGTGCCGCCGCACAGGGCAAGCTGACCAAGGTCGCGAGCTTCGAGCACCAGGTGACCGGCATCACCGTCGCGAGGGACGGGCGCATGTTCGTCAACTTCCCGCGCTGGAGCGAGGACGCGCCGGTCTCGGTCGCCGAGCTGAAGGACGGCAAGCCCGTACCCTATCCGGACGAGGCCTGGAATTCCTGGCGCAACGCGAAGAAGGACGAGGTCGACCCGAAGAACCACTTCGTCTGCGTGCAGAGCGTGGTGGCCGACGGGCAGGACCGGCTCTGGGTGGTCGATGCCGCCGCGCCGGCCATGGCGCACGTGGTCAAGGACGGGCCGAAGCTCGTCGGGATCGACCTCAAGACCAACCAGGTCGTGAAGACGATCCCGTTCGACCCGAGCATCGTGTTGCAGGCCTCCTACATCAACGACGTGCGGATCTCGCCCGATGGCAAGACCGCCTACCTCACCGATTCCGGCGCCGAGGGCGCGCTGATCGTGGTCGACGTCGACAGCGGCTCGGCCAGGCGCGTGCTGGCCGGCCATCCCGCGACCATGCCGGACAAGAGCGTGACCGTGACCTACGACGGCAAGCCGCTGCGTCGACCGGACGGGCGCGGCGTCGAGTTCTCGGCCGACGGCATCGCGCTCTCGGGCGACGGCAAGACGCTGTACTGGCAGGCGATCAAGGGCAAGACGCTCTACAGCCTGCCGACCGAGGCGCTCACCGGTTGGGCCACCGCTTCGGTCGTGCCCGAGATGCTGACCGACAAGACGCTGGGCGGAAAGATCGTCACGGTCGGCGAGAACGGGGTGGCGGACGGCCTGCTGATCTCGCGCAAGGACGGACGCATGTACGTGACCTCGCCGCAGGACAATGCGGTCAAGGTACGGGACCTTTCAAGTCAGGGCACGGGCCTGACGACGCTCGTGCAGGATGCCCAGCTTCGCTGGCCCGACACCTTCAGCGAGGGGCCTGACGGCACGATCTACGTGACGACCTCGCACATCCAGGACTCGGCCGACTACAAGCCCGGCGCGCCCATCAGCCTTCCGACGGAACTCTGGGCCATCAGGCCGGGCCAGGCCGAGGCCACGGGCTCCACGCGGCCGGGGCCCGCTCGCTGAGGCGAGCCTGGGCGGCCTGCCTCCAGCCGGG
Source organism: Methylobacterium nigriterrae (assembly GCF_037106235.1). Lineage (NCBI taxonomy): Bacteria > Pseudomonadati > Pseudomonadota > Alphaproteobacteria > Hyphomicrobiales > Methylobacteriaceae > Methylobacterium > Methylobacterium nigriterrae. The sequence goes on from NZ_JBAWTG010000010.1 coordinate 42,958, forward strand.
AGTGTCCTGCGTGGACGATCTGAAAGCCGAAGTCGAAACGTTGCCGCTGGAGGAGCGGCCTCTCCAGGTGCTCGTGGTCGCCGGGTCCGCCCGGCGGCTCGACGGCTGCCCGGGCCTGGACGGCAAGGCGCGCGCGCTGATGCACCGGATGGTCGGGCGCCTGCCCGCCGGCTGGCAGGTCGACGCCGTCGATATCGGGAACGAGCACGGCAAGCCCAAGATCCAGGGCTGCAACGGCTGTGTCGGGTCCTCGATGGCGCTCTGCGTCTGGCCCTGCAACTGCTACGGGCCGGACAGCGACCACCAGCCCGACCTGATGTGGAACGAGAAGCTCTACCAGCGGCTCGCTCGGGCTGACGCCTGGGCTATCATCGGCCCGGTCTGGTGGTATGGCCTGAGCACGAACCTCAAGGCGATGTTCGACCGCCTCGTCTGCATGAGCGGGGGCAACCCGCGCCCCGACCTCATCGACAAGAAGAGCACGCGGAAGGCGCAGGCGCTCGAACGCTCGCCCCTCTGGCGCGAACTGACGAAGAACCACCTCGAAGGGCGCACCGCCGCCTTCTTCTGCTACGGCAACGAGGGCGGCAACGAACTCGACGAGGACCGTCGGCCGCGCATCCTCGAGCACACGGACTGGTTCGATCCGGACCAGGAGCCGTATCAGGGCGACGAGCGAAAGGCGTATCAGGGGCTTGTCTGGCAGTGCCGCTACGGCGGCATCGAGGTGCCGGACGCGCTCTGGCGCCATGCCTCGATCGGTCTGGGACGCGCCTATGCCGACGACCAGCCGGACGACATGGCACGGGATCCGGAAGCCATGGCTTGCTTCGACGAGTGGGTAGACGCCTTCGTCGAGCACGTGACCAGGAAGGGCATCGTGCCGGGGACGACGGAGGCGGAGCGCGGGGCTCAACCCACCACGCAGTGACCTTGCCACCACGCAGTGACCTTGCCACCACGCAGTGACCTCGCCACCACGCAGTGACCTTGCCGCGACGCGGTGACCTTGCGGTCCCCCTTGCGGAGTTCCATCCATCGTCGCGGTCACGGCCGATGGGGGAGCCGAAACCCGCCCGCGTGCCGGCCGGTGAGACGCAGCCGCACGGGCGCCCGAGGGCTCGGCCATCGCCACGGTTGCATGGACGAGACGTGACCGGCGCTGGGGTGGTGGCGCTGCAGCGGTCGTGTGCCGGCCCTTGCTTCGGGCCCGCCTTCGCGCTGCGGCTCGCCGAAAGACCGCTTACGGTGCAGCCTTGCGGCAGGCTACCGCGTTGTGTGGCCTGATCCCACAGGCCCCCCGCCCGCATGCCCCTCCGCAAGTCCGTCACCATCTCGCTCAGCCCCGAGCTCCTGGCCGTCGCCGAGCGGCTGCTCGCCTCGGGACGCTACGGCAACATGAGCGAGGTCATGCGCACCGCGCTGCGCCTGCTTGAAGAGCGCGAGCTCGCCTTCCGGGCCCACCGCGACGCGACGCCCGCGCCCGGCGAGGAATGATCTCGTGAGCGACCCATTGGCTTTCCTGGCGGGCGGTGGCGAGGCCGCCCGCATGATCCGCGAGCGCGACTGGTCCGAGCACCCGCTGGGGTCACCCGTGACCTGGCCCTCGGAGCTTCGCACGGCGCTCAGCCTGGTGCTGAACTCGCCGGAATCGATGATCCTGGCCTGGGGGCCCGACCTCCACTTCTTCTTCAACGACACCTACTTCCCCCTGCTCGGGCCGCGGCTGCCCTGGGCCATGGGCGAGCGCTTCGACGTGGTCTGGGCCGATGCCTGGAGCCAAGCGAAGCCCATCATCGACGACGCCTTCGCTGGGAGGAGCCGCAGGTTCAACGATCTTCCCTGGAAGCTGGGCACCGACCGCGGCGCAGCCGACACATGGTGGAGTTTCTCCTACTCGCGCGTGCTCGACGGCGAGGGCCGCGTCGCCGGCCTGTTCATCTTCACCAACGAGACCACCGCGCGCGTGCTGAGCGACCGGGCGCTCCGCGAAAGCGAGGACCACTTCCGGCACACGGTCGAGCTCAACCCGCAGGTGCCGTGGACCTGCGATCCGCAGGGCAACGTCACCTCCTACTCGCATCGCTGGCTCCAGCTCACGGGCCAGTCTCCGGGCGAGCCTGACGGCACCGGCTGGACCAAGGCGCTGCATCCGGATGATCTTGAGCCGACCATGGCGGCGTTCGCGGTCGCGCTGTCCTCGGGCGACCCGGTGGACGTCGACTACCGCATCCGCATCGCGACCACGGGCGAGCACCGCTGGCAGCGGGCCCGCGCCTACCCGCGACGGGACGAGGCCGGCGCGATCATCAACTGGTACGGCGTGGTCGAGGACGTGCACGACCGCAAGCTCGCCGAGGCGGGCCTGCGCGAGAGCGAGGAGCGCCTGCGTCTCGTCGTCGAGGGCGCCAGGGATCATGCCATCCTCACCACTGACACTGCCGGTACCATCACGAGCTGGTCGGCCGGTGCGCAGGCCATCCTCGGCTGGTCGCCCGAGGAGGCAGTCGGGCAGCCTGCCGCCATCATCTTCACGCCCGAGGACCGCGCGAGGGGCGCCGACCTCCTCGAGATCGCCACGGCGGCGCGCGCGGGCTGCGCCCCCGACGAGCGCTGGCACGTGACCAAGGACGGCCGCCGCGTCTTCCTGAACGGCTCGCTCCATCCGCTGCCGCCCGACGCGCAGGGCCGCTCGCGCGGCTTCCTGAAGGTCGCACGCGACGAGACCGCCCGCCTCCAGGCCGAGGAGGCCCGGCGCGCGAGCGAGGCCGAGCTGCGCCTGGTCGCCGACGCGCTGCCGCTGCTGGTCTCCTTCGTCGACCGCTCCCTGACCTACCGGTTCGCGAACGATGCCTATCGCGACTGGTTCGACCGCACGCCGGACGAGGTCGTCGGACGCACCATCCCCGACATCGTCGACGAGGCGGGGTTCCGAGTGCGGCTGCCGCACATCGAGCGGGCGCTCGCCGGGTTGCCGGTCCGCATGGATCTGCCCTGGCCTTGGCCGGACGGCCGGCGGCGCATCGCCGACATCCGCTACGAGCCACGCCGGGACGCCCGCGGCGAGGTCGACGGCTTCTACGTGTTCGTGCAGGACGTCACCGTCCAACGCGACGCCGAGGCCGGGTTGGCGGCCGAGCGCGACCGCCTCTGGGAGCTGAGCGAGGATCTGCTGGTCAATGCCGATTACGAGGGCCGGCTCCTGCGGGTCAGCCCGTCCTGGACGGTCCTGCTCGGCCACGACGAGGAGACGCTGCTGACCCGGCCCTACGCCGAGATCGTCCACCCGGACGACTTGCCCGCGGTGATGGAAGCGCTCCTCGACATGCGGGCCACCGGCAAGCCGGTCCGGTTCGAGGACCGGGTCAGGGCCGCGGACGGCACCTGGCGCTGGATCGCCTGGAAGCTGGCGCCGGAGCCCGGCGGGGAGCGGCTGACGGGCGTCGGGCGCGACGTCACGGCCGAGAAGGCAGGCGCCGAGCAAAAGGCGCGGCTTGAAGAGCAGCTGCGGCAATCGCAGAAGATGGAGGCGGTCGGCCAGCTCACCGGCGGCATCGCCCATGACTTCAACAACCTGCTGGCCGGCATCTCCGGCTCGCTGGAGCTGATGCAGACCCGCATGAACCAGGGCCGCCTCAAGGACATCGACCGCTACATGTCGGCCGCGCAGGGTGCCTCGAAGCGCGCGGCGGCGCTGACCCACCGCCTGCTGGCCTTCTCGCGCCGGCAGACGCTCGACCCGAAGCCGACCGACGTGAACGCCCTCGTGAACGGGATGGAGGAGCTGATCCGGCGCACGGTCGGGCCCCTCATCGAGGTCGAGGTTGTCGGGGCCGCGGGGCTCTGGCCGGCGCTTGTCGACCCGCCGCAACTTGAGAACGCACTGCTGAACCTCTGCATCAACGCGCGCGATGCTATGCCGGAGGGCGGACGCATCACCATCGAGACCGCCAACAAGTGGCTCGACAGATGGGCGGCCCGGAAGCACGACGTCCCCGAGGGACAGTACCTGTCCTTGTGCGTGACCGATACCGGCACCGGCATGAGCCCGGACATCGCCGCCAAGGCGTTCGACCCGTTCTTCACCACCAAGCCCATCGGCCAGGGCACGGGGCTTGGCCTGTCCATGATCTACGGCTTCGCCAAGCAGTCGGGCGGCCAGGTGCGGATCTACTCCGAGGTCGGAGAGGGCACGACCGTGTGCCTCTACCTGCCGCGCCACCACGGTGAGGTGACCGAGACCGACCCGCTGGCCGGCTTGGCTGAAGCGCCGCGCGCCGAGCGGGGCGAGACCGTGCTCGTCGTCGATGACGAGCCGACGGTGCGGATGCTGGTCACGGAGGTGCTGGAGGAACTCGGCTACACCGCCATCGAGGCGGCCGACAGCGCGGCGGGGCTGAAGGTGCTGCAATCGGACGTGCGCATCGATCTGCTGGTCACGGATGTGGGCCTGCCCGGCGGCATGAACGGCCGCCAGATGGCGGATGCGGGCCGGGTGACGCGCCCGGACCTGAAGGTGCTGTTCATCACCGGCTACGCCGAGAACGCGGTGGTCGGCAACGGTCACCTCGAACCGGGCATGGCCGTGCTGACCAAGCCCTTCGTCGTCGAGACCCTCGGGGTACGCATCCGCGAGATGATCGCGCAGGCATGAACCCGCGACGGCCGTCGGCCAAGTCGTGCCGTCACGGCCGGCAGCCATCCCGAACGGCGCGCAAGTCCATACCCGTGAATCCGTCGCGGTTCGGCTGCCGCGAGGGGCAGGCCGTCACCTCAGGGCCAGCGGCCTCGTCCGCTCCGCGGGCGATGCGACATGGCGGAGGGCTGACGGTCCGTCGCCCATGCGGACGTGGCCAGCCGGGGTCACCGCGTCATCTGCACAGCGAGGATACCGCCGCGCAGCGCGACCGAGACCGTGTCGCCGGGCTGCAATTCCGTGTTTTCGTCGCCCGGGATCGAATTCCGGGTGGATAGCCGGTGGACGAGGATATCAGGATGGGCTCCGGTCCCGCGGATCAACTGGGACTGCACCGTGCTCGAATAGAGCAGCTTCTCGCCGACGCTGCGCAGGCGGGCGTTCAGCTGGGCCACCCGGACGTTCGTGTCCTGCAGTTCGCGCAGAAGCTCCTGACGCCGCTGAGCGAGCAGGCGGGTCATCTGACGTTCGTAGTCGGTGCGCTGGCGCTCGATATTCGAGGTCTCGACGATCGTCCGGAGGATCTGCGTCGACGAGAGTAGGACCGCACGCCGCGATGCCGAGATGCTCACGTTTACCGTCACTCCTCGCTGGAACAGATCGCGCATCTGCTCGAAGTCGGCAATGTCAGCCTTATTATTTGCCTCATCCTTGTTGCGCTTCTCGGCGAGAACTCCGAGCTGGGCGACCGAGGTCTGGATCGCGTCCTGCAGATATTTACGCTCGCGCTCCAGATCGGTCGTGCGGGCCTTGAATTGATTGTCCTCGGCCTCGGCCAGACGCCTCATCAGGTCGGAGGCGACCGGAATCTTCGGGTTTGCAGGCTCGGTCCCGGGTTTCTCGCCGAGCTCCATGCGGACGCGCCGTTCGCGCGCTTGTTCGCGAACGTAGTCGGCCGAAAGGGACTCGTATTCAGCGCGCAGATCACTCGACTGCAGGGTCGAATCGTCCACCCGGCGCAGGACGTCGTACCCGCCGGCGACCGCGATCGCCTGACGAACGGTCATGCCGTTGCGGTAAGGTTGCTCGCCCGGGCGCGCCACGTCGCCGCTGAGGTAGATCTGGCGGTACGCCACGACCGAGACCGAGATCTCCCCGGGCTCGATCACGTGCGTGACCTCGCGCCCGTTCGTGGTGCGTTGCTGATAGACCTTCGAGGCCATGACGGCGAGGAGCCGACTCTGCAGGTCAGAGATGTCCGTCCCGGCGGCCGTGAGCTGACCGGCGATGGGGAACGAAACCTCTCCGTCGATGCCGACCGTGGAACGCTGGCGCAACTCCGGAACGCCCGCGACGACGAGCTCAAGGACATCGCCGGACTGCAGCAGGTAGGCGGCGCGCGCCGAGGTGGAAGAAAAAAGGACCGATGCGCAGATTGCCAAGCAAGCGAGCGCACGCACCAGAGCTGAGCAGCGATCCATTTTCATCTGCTGCCCCTGTCCTGCGAGCTTATCAACAGCGCATACCTGGATATGAGCTAAAGACGATGACTCAGAAGCTCGGCCGGAGCGGTTTCGATTTGACAATCTAGCCCGATATTCCAACCTTAGCTATCGGCTCTTGGCCGTTCAGTGAGGCGAAAAGGTAGTAGGCCCGGACTGCAACCGATGCTGTCCGGGCGGTCACGCGCAGCGGGCAAATGGCGCCGCCGCTCCGCTGGAAAGCATTGTCCGCCGAAGCGGCCAGCGGTCCGGCGCAGCCGACAGGTGTGCGCCGGACAAGCCGGCTGCAAGCCTACCTGGCGTCCGGCTGCTTCGCCTCGATCGTCCCGCTCGTGGGCCTGCTCGCGTGAATGACGGCCGGGGTCGCGCCGTCGCCTTCAAGTCGACGATCCGTCCCGGACGGATGCAAGCCGAACGGGGGCACCTCCGGCCCCAGACCGGTCTCTCGGACCATGCGTTCATCTCGCCGGCCGCCGGGGCCTGCTTGACCGCACGGGACAAAAGTCCACCCGAGGACACGGGCGTACGCGGTCCGGGTTTGCAGGGAGGAAACGACGCGCTCGCTCCCGCACCCGGTCGGGCCAGGATCGAGCGAGCGCGGGACCGCTCCGGCCGATGCAGGGGCACGCAGAGAGATCCGACAACGTCGAGGTCCGTCATGACCGGCAGCGTCCCGATCAGAGGGCGGCTGCCGCCGTCATACGGGCGCTCCCTCCGGCGTCGACGGTGACGCCCACGAAGTTCGTGCCGTCCCGCTGTCCCGCCACCTGGAAGATCTGACCGGCGATCATCGGAGATATGCCGCGGTAGCGGAACATCCCGGGCGTCCGGCCGAGGGCCTCGGCGGCGAGGTTCAGCAGCAGGCTTGCCTGGATCGGCCCGTGGACGACGAGGCCTGGATAGCCCTCGACCTCGGTCGCGTACGGGAAGTCGTAATGGAAGCGGTGGCCGTTGAACGTCATGGCCGAGTAGCGGAACAGCAGGGTCGTCGTAGCCTCGACCTCTCGCACGAGATCGGGCGCCGAGGTCAGCGGTGACGGCTGGGGCCTTGCGGTCTGCTGACCGGGTCGGGCCGCCTCGCGGTAGACGATGTCCTGCCGCTCGCGAATGGCCACCCCGCGCGGCGTCTCGTATTCGTGCCGGACGGTGACGAAGCAGAGGCAGCCGGTGCGGCCCTCCTTGACGACCACATCTGCGACGGTCTCGCGGCGCACGACGTCGTCGCCGAGATGCAGCGCGGCGAGGGTCTCGACCTCGCCGCCAGCCCACATCCGCCGCGGCAGCGGCACAGGAGGGAGAAAGCCGCCCTTGGCCGCGTGGCCGTCCGGCCCCAGCGTGTCGGCGGCTGGCGTCTCGGGTGCGAGGCACCAGTGGAGCGCCAGCGGAGCCTCGGTCTCGCGCACGGGCGCAAGGACGCCGGCGAAGGTTGCGCGGAACTCGCCCACGAGACGAGGCGTGACGATGTCGCGAACCTCGCGGGTGCGGCCGATCCAGCTGCGCAGGTGATCGATATCAAGCGCGGCCACAGAAAACCTCAGACGTCGAGGTTGGCGACGCTGAGCGCGTTCTCCTGGATGAACTCGCGGCGCGGCTCCACCACGTCGCCCATCAGCTTGACGAAGAGGTCGTCGGCGTCGGTCGTGTCCTTGACCTTGACCTGCAGGAGCGAGCGCACGTCGCGGTCGAGGGTCGTCTCCCAGAGCTGCTGAGCGGTCATCTCGCCGAGCCCCTTGTAGCGCTGGAGCTGCAGGCCCTTGCGGCCGAAGGCCATCACGGCCTCGAACAGGCCGGCTGGGCCGTGCAGCAGCGTCTCGTCGCCCTTGCGGGCGAGGGTCACGGGCTCGCCGTAGATCTCCCGCAGCGCGTCGGCGCGATCGGCGAGGCGACGCGCCTCCTGCGAGGCGATGAGCGAGGCGTCGAGGTTCGAGACCTGACGCACGCCCCGCAGCGTCCGGCTGAGCACGTAGCCGCCCTCGGACGCCTCGCCCTGCCAGCCCTGCTCGATCTCGTCGGCGATGGCGTCGAGGCGCTTGGCCGTCATGTCGGCGAGCACTTCCGCCTCGCCGGCATGCTCGGCCGCCTCCGGGCGGAAGGCGCCCGCGATCACGGCCTGCTCCACCACCGCGCGGTCGTAGCGGGTGTGGAGCCCCTGCAGGATGCCCCGGAAGGCGCGGGCCTCGTCGACGAGCGCCTTGAGCTGGGCCCCCGAGAATTCCGTGCCCGAGGCGAGCCGCAGGGTGGCGCCCTCGACGCCCTGGTCGATCAGGTAGTCCTCGAGCGCCCGCTCATCCTTCAGGTAGATCGCCTTGCGGCCGCGCTCGGCTTTGTAGAGGGGCGGCTGCGCGATGTAGAGGTGGCCGCGCTCGATCACCTCCGGCATCTGCCGGAAGAAGAAGGTCAGGAGCAGCGTGCGGATATGCGAGCCGTCCACGTCCGCATCCGTCATGATGATGATGCGGTGGTAGCGCAGCTTCTCCGGGTTGAAGCCCTCGCGGTCGGTCGACGAGCGCCCGATGCCGGCCCCGAGCGCGGTGATCAGCGTGCCGATCTCGGCCGACGACAGCATCCGGTCTGCCCGGACCCGCTCGACGTTGAGGATCTTGCCCCGGAGCGGAAGGACCGCCTGGAAGGTGCGGTCTCGGCCCTGCTTGGCCGAGCCGCCGGCGGAATCGCCCTCCACCAGCAGGATCTCGCACTTCGTCGGGTCGCGCTCCTGGCAATCGGCGAGCTTGCCGGGCAGCGAGGCGATGTCGAGAGCACCTTTCCGGGTCACCGTCTCGCGGGCCTTGCGGGCGGCTTCCCGCGCCGAGGCCGCGAGCACGACCTTGCCGACAACCGACTTCGCCTGGGCCGGGTTCTCCTCGAGCCAGTTCGAGAGGCCCTCGTTGAGCACGTTCTCGACGGCCGGGCGCACCTCGGAGGAGACGAGCTTGTCCTTGGTCTGCGACGAGAATTTCGGGTCGGGCACCTGCACCGAGATGACGGCGGTGAGCCCCTCGCGGCAATCCTCGCCGGTGAGCGAGATCTTCTCGCGCTTGGCGATGCCGGAGGATTCAGCGTAGCCGGTGATCTGGCGGGTGAGCGCCGCGCGGAAGCCCGCCATGTGGGTGCCGCCGTCGCGCTGCGGGATGTTGTTGGTGAAGGGCAGCACCGTCTCGTTGAACGCGTCGTTCCACCAGAACGACACTTCGACCCGGATGCCGTCGCGCTCGGAGCGCACGGTGACGGGCTTGGCCATCCCCTCGATCGGTTTGCGCGAGCGGTCGAGGTAGCGCACGAAGGCCTCGATGCCGCCCTCGTAGCAGAGCTCCTCGCGCTTGCGCTCGGCGTGGCGCGCGTCGGTGAGCACGATGCGCACCCCGGAATTGAGGAAGGCGAGCTCGCGCAGGCGCTTCTCCAGCGTGGGGAAGTCGAACTCGACCATCGAGAAGGTCTCGGGCGACGGCAGGAAGGTCACCTCGGTGCCGCGCCGGCCGCCCGCCTCGCCCACCACCGCGAGCGGCGCCACAGCGTCGCCGTGGCGGAACTCCATCGCGTGCTCCTGGCCGTTGCGCCAGACGCGCAGCCTCAGCCAGGTCGAGAGGGCGTTGACCACCGAGACGCCGACGCCGTGCAGGCCGCCCGAGACCTTGTAGGAATTCTGGTCGAACTTACCGCCCGCGTGCAGCTGGGTCATGATGACCTCGGCCGCCGAGACGCCCTCCTCCTTGTGGATGTCCACCGGGATGCCGCGGCCGTTGTCGGACACGGTGCAGGAGCCGTCGGCGTTGAGCGTGACGGTGACGAGGTCGGCGTGGCCCGCCAGCGCCTCGTCGATGGCGTTGTCGACGACCTCGTAGACCATGTGGTGGAGGCCCGAGCCGTCGTCGGTGTCGCCGATATACATGCCGGGCCGCTTGCGCACGGCGTCGAGCCCCTTGAGCACCCGGATCGATTCCGCGCCGTAGGTCTCGGCGTTCTCAGTCTGCGGATTGTCGGCCATGAAGTTCCTCGGGCAGGCGGGTCGTCGCACGAGAGTCCGGCCCCGCTCCGGAGCCTGGCGCCTGCGATTCGTATGATCCGCCTGATATAGGGGCTTTGCCTTGGAATTGCATCGTTTTCGGGCGGCGGCGGCGCCGCGCGACCGCTCGATTTTTCGGGTTAGCGTTTAGGATTTGTTATCCTCACGGGCTGTCCGTCCGCGGCCGGGAAGAACTGCGAGGCCTTCTTAAGAACTTCGGGCTAGCCTCGCGCGCGATACCCGGACGACCCGATGGACGCGCCAACCCCCAGTCCCGATCTCGAGACCGTCGAGCGCGAAATCCGGCAGGGTTTCCGGCTGCTGCGCTTCAGCCCGCCGATCGAGCGCCAGTTCGAGCAGGACACGGCCGAGAACCGCTGCCGGCACATGATCCGGCAGAACTACATCGGGATCGTGATCTACCATTTCTTTCTGTTCAGCGATCAGCGCGTGGTCGGGGACGTCTTCCAGATCGACCTCCTGCTGCATTTCGCCGTCATGACGCCGGTCATGATCCTGACGAACCTCGTCCTGGCCTGCCGTCCGCGGCGCTGGGTGCGGGCCGGCGCGGAGGCCGCCGCGGTCATCGTCCTGACGGCGACCATTGTCGTGCTGACCTGCCAGAGCCGGATGCCCGACCGGGACATCATGCTCTGGACGATCGTCCTGGTCGTCCTGTTCATGATCGTCGTGCAGGGCATCGAGTTCGTCTACGCGGTCGCGGCGAGCCTCGCGATCTTCGTCATCTTCGCGATCGGGACGGCGACCTTCGAGACGGCCTCGGCCGACCGCATCCTGATGACGAACTCGATCATGGCCGGCGTGATGGTCTTCTCGCTCGTCGGCTCGTACACGCTCGAGCACCGGCAGCGGACGGGCTACCTGCTGACGCTGCGCGACAGGCTCCGGAACGAGGTTCTGGAGATCGCCAGCCTGCGCGACGCGCTGACCGGGATCGGCAACCGGCGCGCGCTCGACGCGGCGCTGCTGCGGCTGCTCGCCCGGCGGGGAGCCGGTCCCGTGCCGGCCTCGACGGTCCTCCTGCTCGACATCGACCACTTCAAGGCGTTCAACGACGGCAACGGGCATCAGGCCGGCGACCGCTGCCTGAAGCGGGTCGCCGAGATCCTCGCGGGAAGCGTGCGCTCGGACGAGGGCACGGTCTACCGGTTCGGCGGAGAGGAGTTCCTGATCCTGCTCGATGGCGTCTCGGGCGCCGACGCATCCCGGGTGGCCGAGCGCGTCCGCGCCCGCGTCGCCGAGGACCGCATCCCGCGGGACGCCGCCGGCACCGCCTTCGTCACGATCAGCGTCGGCATCGCGTCGGGGCAGCTGGGGCGCGATGCCACGGCGGAGACCCTGATCGCGGAGGCCGACGCCGCGCTCTACGCGGCCAAGCGCGGCGGCCGCAACCGCATCTGGCCGCCCGCGCAGGCCGAGGCCCCGTCCGTCGAATGCGCCCGGCAGGCCGCGGCGGCGTGACGGCGGGCGGCGCGAGGCGGTCCGGCCCGGCCGACGCGAGGCCGGATCATGCCAGATCCGACGATTCCCTTCGGGATGACGGATCCGGGCTTCGCGTCACACGCCGCGCGTCTCAGTCCTGCAGGAACGGGTTGGTGTGCCGCTCCTCGCCGAGGGTGCCGGTCGGCCCGTGACCCGGGATGAAGGCCATGTCGTCGCCGAGCGGCAGCACCTTCTCCTTGATCGCCCGGATGAGCTGGTCGTGGTTGCCACCCGGCAGGTCGGTGCGGCCGACGGAGCCCTTGAACACGACGTCGCCGACCAGCGCGAAGCGCGCGTCGCGGCTGACGAAGACGACGCTGCCGGGCGAGTGCCCGGGGGCGTGCAGGATGTCGAAGGCGAGCGGGCCGACGCTCACCGCGTCGCCGTCGTCGAGCCAGCGGTCCGGCGTGACCGCGCGGGCGCCCTGCAGGCCGTAGCCGGCGCCGGTCTCGGGCAGCGCGTCGAGCAGGAAGCGGTCGGCCTCGTGCGGGCCCTCGACCGGTACGTTGCCGAGGCGCTCGCGCAGTTCCGCGGCGCCGCCCGCATGGTCGATATGCCCGTGGGTCAGCAGGATCTTCTCGATGGTCAGGCCCTGCTCGCGGATCGCCGCCTCGATCCGGTCGAGGTCGCCGCCGGGATCGACCACGGCGCCGACCTTGCTGGCCTCGTCCCAGATCAGGGTGCAATTCTGCTGGAAGGGCGTGACCGGGATGATTCCGGCGCGGGGCGTGCCTGTCATCGGGAGTCTTTTCGGGCTCGGGGCGCCCGGATGGGCGCGGGATTCAGGGGCAGGGCGCCCGGAAGGGCGCGGGGCCGGCCCTTCTAGCGCGGGTTGCGGGCGGGCGCGAGCCGCGCCCTCAGGCCGGGCTCCGCCTCAGCAGCGCGTCGAGACCGCCGATCCGGAACCAGTGGTAGCCGTAGCCCTCGAGGCACAGGCCGTGGCGCCCGTCCTCGCCTGCCTCGCTGCGCTTGCCCGTGACGAGGTCGATGAGGAGATGGCCCTCCGGCGGCTCGATGCCGGTGTCGAGGCTCACCTCGATCGGACGGGCCGCGAGGTTGTGAAGGCAGAGCACCGCATTGTTGCGCCAGTCGTAGCGAAGCGCCAGCACCGCGTCCTCGCCCGTGCCGATCTCCGTCACGCTGCCCCAGCCGATCTCGGGCGCCTCCTTGCGCAGCCGGATCATGCTCTGCATCCAGGTGAGCAGCGAATCCTTGTCGTGGCGCTGCTCGGCGACGTTGACGTGCTGGTAGCCGAACGGCCCCGTGCCGATCACCGGCATCGCCGGGCGCGTCGACTTCGTGAAGCCGCCTTGCGCCTCGCCGGTCCACTGCATCGGCGTGCGGGCGCAGTCGCGCTCCTTCAGCGCGAGGTTGTCGCCCATGCCGATCTCGTCGCCGTAGCGCAGCACCGGCGTGCCCGGCAGCGTGAACATCAGCGAGTAGGCGAGCCGGATGCGGCGCGGGTCCCCCTGCAGCATCGGCGCCAGGCGGCGGCGGATGCCGCGCTCGTAGAGCTGCATGTCCTTGTCCGGCCCGAAGGCGTCGAACACGGCTTGGCGCTGCTTCTCGGTGAGGCGGCCGAGGTCGAGCTCGTCGTGGTTGCGCAGGAAGGTCGCCCACTGGGCGGAGGCGGGCCGCGCCCAGGTCCTGTCGATCGCCTTGACGAGGGGGCGCTTGTCCGCCGCCGCCAGGGCGTAGAAGGACGATTGGTTGACCTGGAAGTTGAACATCATGTGCATGCGGTCGGCGTCGTCACCGAAATAGTCGAGATCCTGCTTCGGCAGGATGTTCGCCTCGGCCAGGATGATGGCGTCGCCCTTGCGCCATTGCAGGAACTCGCGGAAGTCGCGCAGCATGTCGAACTGCTCGACCGGCTCGCCGGCCACGTCGGCGCCCTTCCTGGCGATCACGAACGGCACCGCATCCATCCGGAAGCCCGAGACGCCGAGCTCGATCCAGAAGCCCATGATCTTCAGGATCTCGGCCAGCACCGCGGGGTTCTCGGTGTTGAGGTCCGGCTGGAAGTCGAAGAAGCGGTGGAAATAGTAGGCCTTGGCCTGCGCGTCGTAGGTCCAGGTCGTCTTCTGGACGCCGGGGAAGACCATGCCCTCGCCGGCGTTGGCGGGCTTCTCCTTCGACCAGACGTACCAGTCGCGGTAGGGCGAATCCGGGTCGGAGCGGGCCGACTGGAACCAGCGGTGCCTGTCCGAGGTGTGGTTGACCACGAGGTCGATGATCACCCGGAGGCCGCGCTGCTTGGCGGCGTGCGTGAAGGCCACGAAGTCGCCGAGCGAGCCGTAATCCGGATCGACCCCGTAATAGTCCGAGATGTCGTAGCCGCCGTCCCGCTTCGGCGAGGGCTGGAACGGCATCAGCCAGATCGCCGTGACGCCGAGGCCCTGCAGGTAGTCGAGGCGGCGCTCGAGCCCGGCGAAGTCGCCGATCCCGTCCCCGTCCGCATCCATGAAGGTGCGCACCGAGAGGCAGTAGATGACGGCGTTCTTGTACCAGAGGTCGGTGATCATGCGGGCCCCCGCGGCGCGGAATGCGCCCGGCCCCCAACGCTCGGTCGCGCGAAATGGTCTCGGGGCCGACGCGCCAGCCCGTACCGCCGACCTTAAAACAGCCGCGTTGTGCACCCCATGTTCAGGGGCGCCGCGATAACGCTCCCTCGCGCGCCTGTCCCTGCGTGCCGGTGCCCGTTCCGCGATGAACACCATCCTGATCAAGCTGTTCGCGACCGCGCTGACGCTCAGCCAGGTCACGACGCGGCCGGACGCGGTCAAGACGCAGTTCGACCCGGCCGCGGACGGGCCGCAGGTCGTGCAGATCCTGCGGGACGGCTGCGCGCACATGCGCAAGGCCTTCGACATCGAGGACATCAACCTCGACGAGCTGATCTCGACCGCCATGGAGGATCCGAGCGCGGTGGCAGGCGCGGGCGCGCCCAAGCTCCTGCACGGGCTCGACCTGGCCGAGCTGAACACGAGCTACCGCCAGTTCTGCAAGGGCGAGAACCCGGCCAACTCTCCCTTCGACGCCGCCGAGGTGATCGCCTTCTACAACAAGGCCGTGACCGACCTGCCCTCGGCGGAGGCTCTCAAGGACCCCAAGCTCCCGGGCGCCAGCCTGATCCTCGACGGAGCCGGCAAGCCCTATTCCGAGACCTTCGAGGCCAATGGCCGCCGGCTCGTCGTGCCGATCGGCGATGTACCGCTCCTCGTCCGACAAGCCTTCATCGCCGCCGAGGACAAGCGCTTCGAGAGCCATCACGGCATCGACGAGCGCGGCGTGATCCGGGCCTTCATCGGCAATCTCGCCTCGCCGGGGCGCCCGCAGGGCGGCTCGACGATCACGCAGCAGGTGGTGAAGAATCTCTCGGTCGGCGACGACGTCACCTACGAGCGCAAGATCCGCGAGATGATCGTGGCGGCACGCCTCGAGCGCATCCTGACGAAGCCGCAGATCCTCGGCCTCTACCTCAACGGCATCTATCTCGGACGCGGCGCCTACGGCATCGAGATGGCGGCGCGCAGCTATTTCGGGAAGTCGGTCGGGCAACTCACCCTGCCGGAGGCGGCGCTGCTTGCCGGCATGCCCAAGGGCCCGAACTTCTACAGTCCCGACAAGTACCCAGACCGCGCGCGCGAGCGGCGCGCCTACGTGCTCTCCCGCCTCAAGGACGAGGGCACGATCACCGAGGAGCAGATGGCCCAGGCCGTCAAGGCCGATCTCGGCCTGAAGCCGATCGAGACGGCGCGGCGCGATTCCGGCTTCTACATGGTCGACCACCTCGCCCGGGAGGCCCGCACCTTCGGCGGCATCGACTCGCTCACGAGCGCCTCCTACACGGTGCGCTCGACGGTGAATGCCGGGCTGCAGCGGGCGGTGGAGTCGGCCCTGCAGGACGGGCTCGCCCAGTACGAGCGCTCGACCGGGCGCCAGAGCTTCACCGGACCGGAATTCAACCTCGCCGACAGCGTGCGCAGGCTCGCGGCGGCGGCGCCCGCCCCCGAAGCCTCGCCGCAGGCGGCCCCGACGGTGACCGGGGCGCAGGCCAAGCCCACCGACCTCAAGACCACCGACATCCGGGCGCCGAAGCGCAAGGCCGGGCAGGCTGCCGACGCGTCGGCTCCGCCGCGACCCGCTGGGCCGAAGCCGGCCTGGCTACGGGCGCTCGAGAGCGCGCGACCGGTCCTCTACGACGTGCACTGGCCGCTCGCCGTGGTTCTGGAAGCGGGCCGCGGCGCCGTGAAGGTCGGTCTTGCCGACGGGCGGATCGCCAGCCTCGATCCCGGCGTCGCGCGGGGCAAGCTGCAGCCCTACGACGTGGTGCGGGTGAAGCTGCGCGAGGGCAAGGGCGCGCCCCGCGCCGAGATCCGCGTGCGGCCGGGCGTGCAGGGCGCCGCCCTCGTGCTCGAGAACCGGACGGGGCGCATCCTCGCCATGGCGGGGGGCTTCTCCTATCCGGTGAGCCAGCTCAACCGGGTGACGCAGTCCGTGCGCCAGCCGGGCTCGACCTTGAAGCCGCTGACCTACCTCGCCGCCCTCAATGCCGGGCTGCAGCCCAACACCCTGGTGATGGATTCCGCCATCACCCTGCCGCCCATCGGCGGGATCGGCGATTCCTGGTCGCCCAAGAACTATGACGGCGGCGGCGCGGGGGCGACGACCCTGCGGCGCGGCCTCGAATTCTCGAAAAATCTTGTCACCGCGCGCCTCCTCCAGGGCGGGGTCGCGGAGAAGGCACCGGCCAGCCTGCAGCGGGTCTGCGACATCGCGCTCGAAGCCCAGATCTACGCCGAGTGCGAGCGCTACTACCCCTTCGTGCTCGGCGCGCAGCCGGTGCGCATGCTCGACCTCGCCGGCTTCTACGCGGCGGTGGCGAACGAGGGCGCGCGCCCGACGCCCTACGCGCTTGAGTCGGTCGAGCGGGACGGCAAGGCCCTCTACGCCCACGCCGCCCGCGAGCCGGTCCGCATCGGTTCGGCCGACCGCGTCGCCTTCTACCAGCTCAAGACCATGCTGCAGGGGGTGACGAGCCACGGCACCGCCGCGGCGCTCGCCCGCAACGCCGCCTACATCGCGGGCAAGACCGGCACCTCGGAGAACGAGAACGACGCCTGGTTCGCCGGCTTCACCAACGAGATCACGATCGTGGTCTGGGTGGGCTACGACAATGCCGACGGCACGCGCCGCACGCTCGGGCGCGGCCAGACCGGCGGCCACGTCTCGGTGCCGATCGCGGGCGCGATCCTGCAGGCCGCCTGGGCGAATGGCGTGCCGCGCACGCCCCTCAGCCCGCCCTCCCCCGAGGCGCGGCGCAACCTGATCGACCTGCCGATCGACGCGCGCAGCGGCGAGCGCGTCGCGGGCGGCGGCTTCATGGAGCATTTCCGCACGCAAGGGGACGGCCGCATGGCCGATACGCAGTTCCGCCTCGTGCCGCGCGAGACCCTCTACGCCATGCGGCCCGATGCAGGCGACGGCGACGCCGGCCTCGGCGGCTCCGAGCAGGGCGCCGACGCGGCGGGCGACGTCTGGGGCAACCGCGCGCCGGAATCGGATCTGCTCGACCCGTTCGGCGAGCGGCGCGCACCGCAGCCGCGCAGCCGGCGCGCGCAGGGCGACCTCGACGGCTACCAGCCCTGGCCCGGCCAGACCAGCCGCTCGCCCTTCGGCGAGGACGAGTGGCCGCGGCCCCGCCGCCGGGATCCGGACTACCTGTTCGGCGACGATCCGCGCTACTGAGCGCCCTCGCCTCCCCCTCATCATTCCCAAGGCCCGGCAACGTGCAGACGCAGCTCTCGGCAACCCTTGCCCTCGCCCTGATCCTGGGAGCGGCCCCGGCCCGCGCGCAGGCGCCGAGGGAGGCCGGGACCGGCATGGCCCAGTCCGCCCAGCCCGCCCCGGAGCGCGTCCGCGAGGTGCCCTCCGTCGAGGCCGTCGACCCGGCGACGCTCAAGCCCGGCACGATCCTGTTCACCGATCATCGCGACAAGCCGGCCATGCCGGAGAACGGCCTCCTGCCCTATCTCGACTGGGTCCGGACGCGGGCCGCCGAGGCCGCAGCGCTCGCGCCCTTTCCGGGCTACCGGGAGCCCGACTACACGGTGACGGTGAACGGCGTCGCGAAGCCCCGGCACGAGACCCTGAAGGTCTACGTCGCGGAGGGGCGCTTCGTGGTGGCGCGCCCGCCCGAGGCGATCGACCTTTCGGCCTTCGCCAATCTCGGCTTCGTCCAGGCGATGGACCCGGCGATCAAGCACCGGGCGTTGAGCCCCGCCGAGGTCACGCCGACCAAGGACCCGCAGGCCGCCTTCGCCCGGCGCCCGGACCGGGACTGGTGCGGGCTCGCCGGCGGCGTCTGCATCGAGTCCCGCTACGATCTCGAGGGCAAGCTGCCGCTCGGCGTGAAGCTCGCCAACAAGCTCGAGGAGGGCGGCTCCAAGAAGGTCGCCGAGTTCGTCTCGTTCCAGAGCGAGCTGCGCACTCTGCCGCCGGCCGAGGCCGCGGGGCTCGCAGGCCTCACCAAGGTCGACACCGCCGTCACGGGCGGGCTCGCGCAGACGATCTTCTGGGTCAACCAGATCCTGCGCTTCGGCAAGTTCCTGGCCGTGTTCCAGCCGATGCCCGGCGACCCGATGAAGACCGTGGTCACCACCTACATGGCGCTCGCCATCAAGGCGGACGTGCTCGACCGCAAGGCGGAATACGCCCGCGTGCCGGTGCTCAAGAACCTCCTGCCGGCTCAGGTGCTGATGGGCAATTCGAGCTTCAACACCGGCACCTCGATCAGCGCGGGCCTGCCCACCTACGCGCGCAACCGCATCGCGGCCTTCGCCGATGCGCTGGCGAAGCGGTGAGGAGCAGGACCTCTCCGGACAGACCTGCTCCCCCACCCGGTCCGCTGACGCGGACTCGACCTCGCCCGCACGGGAGAGGCGTGCCGGGATCTCGCCTTCGAGGTGGGCGCACTCCTTCGCGGGTGCAGACCCCCGCTCAATACCCGCGATTGGCGATCGAGGGCAGCGAGGGCTGCGTGTAGACGCGGTTCACGTCCCGGCGGGTCTGGGTGCCGTTGGTGTCGTTCGAGCGGCGGTAATTGTCGGTGTTGAAGGTCTCGGAGAAGCCGCTGCGGCTTTCGGGGCCCTCGACGCTGTTGCAGGCGGCGAGGCCCGCGGACAGGCCCGAGGCGAGGAGGGCGGCGAGGGCGAGGGGCTTCAGGCGCATCGTGGGTTCCCGTGTTCGGATCGCTCGTGCGGTGGTGGTGTCCGCCGCCGCGATCCGTCAAGCGCATGGTTCATGCTGCGTGCACGGTTGGCGGCAGGGTGATGTCGGGCGGCCACGAAAAACACACCAATCCGCGTCGTAACGGCCACGCAACTCCGGCAATCGTGTGGAGGACTCGCCGCGGACTCTGGCGAATCCCCAGGGTTTTGGGAAAGACTGGCGTCGATGAGCAACGTTCTGCCCTTCCGCCAGCGCCTGCCCGCCGCGCAACTCGCGCGCTGCGAGGTCGTGGCCGTTGCCGGTGACCTCCTCGACGTGTTGGAGCAGCTGGAGGGTTTGAGCGCGCGCGCCGCCGGGATGGGGCGGCCGGCGCTGGAGGTGGAGCGCACCGTACAGAACCTGCTCGACGCGGTGAGCGCGGTCGAGCGCGCCCTCGACTGCATCGGCGAGGGCGACGAGGCCGCTCCGGCCTGACATTCGTGCGCAAGCGCAATCTTCTGATTGCATCGGAACTGCCCTGGTTAACCTCCCGTTGAGGGTGGGACGTCCCGCCGCAGGCGCGGGGACCCATCCCGGAGGGGCCGATGCCTCAGAAAGACACCCGTCTCCTGCCGCGCCGCGTCTGCGTGGCGCTCGCCTCGGCCTGCCTCCTGGTCGGCACCGCCGCGGGCGTGCACGCCCAGGACGAGGGCGGCCTCGGCGGGCTGTTCCGGCAGCTCTTCTCGCCGGCCCAGCCGGTACCGCAGGCCGCGCCTCGGCCGGCCGATGTGCAGATGCCCTCCGCCGACCGCTATTACGGCCGTCGCCATCGCAGCCGCGCCGAGGGTGCGCGCCTGCGCCCGAAGATCCGCTACGCCGCCCTGCCGAAGCCCGAGCCCCTGAAGCTCCGGGTGGCGGACCGGCAGACCCCCCTCGACATGAAGGCCGGCCCGGCCGCCGCCTTGATGAAGGACGAGACCTTGCGCCCCGGCGACATCGTGGTGCTCAAGGATGGCGCGCGGGTCTTCTCCGGCAAGCCCGACAAGCGCCACGCCATGCACGAGTTCGAGCCCGTCGACCGCTCGAGCCGGGTCGACCGCAAGACGCGGCGCCTGCTCGCGGCGATGATCGCTCCCGTGGGCGCCCTCCCGGCGGACGAGGCCCGCAAGGTGATGGCGCGCCTGCGCAAGAAGGCCGACCCGGCCGCCGCTCCCGTGACCGAGCACGCCGAGGCCACCTCCATGCGGGTGATCTATCCCTGGAGCGTCCGGCCCTGATCGCGAGCGCGCCGCGAGACCTGTCCGGTTGGGGCTCGGCGGCTTGCGCCGGGATCGCGGTGCGGAGCCGGGACTTCTGGTGGTCGGGCACGGCCCCCTTCCCCGCGCGGGTGAGGCGGGGCCGTGCCGGAATGCGTCTCCGAGCCCCTGATCCGCCGGCCTCAGGCGCCTGTGGCGCCCGCGAGGCTCGCCCAGACCGTGCCGAAATGGCAGGCGGTCGCCACGAGCACGAAGCCGTGCCAGATCGCGTTCTGGAACGGAAGGCTCCGCCAGACGTGGAAGATCACCCCGAAGGAGTAGAGCAGGCCGCCGATGCCCAGGAGCCAGAGGGCGGCCGGCTGCAGCGCCGCGATCACGGATTCGTAGGCGAGAAGACCGCTCCAGCCGAGCAGCAGATAGAGCAGGATCGACAGGCGGTCGTAGCGGCCGGGCAGGAGAAGCTTCACGGCGATTCCGATCCCCGCCACCACCCAGATGAAGCCGAGGAGCCCGTAGGCCGTCGGGCCTGTCCCGACCAGCGTGACGAGGGGCGTGTAGGTGCCGGCGATCATCAGGTAGATCAGCGCGTGGTCGGCCCGGCGCAGCAGCCATTTGCGGGGGCTTACCGGGTAGAGATTGTAGGTGGCCGAGACCGCCAGCATCGAGACCAGGATCGCGGCGTAGACGATGATCGCGGCGCGGGTACCCCATCCGAGCTGCGCCATCGCAACTGTTGCAACCAGAGTGATAGAGCCGGCAAGACCGAGCACGACGCCGATACAGTGGATCACGCCGTCGGCCAGCATCTCGCGACGAGAATAGTTCCACGTCAGCTCGATCGGCCGTCCATCCTCCGCCAGGAACATCGCTGCCTCCTGCACATGCCGAGGCTAAGCGTTTTCTCCCTAAGTCGTTCCATGGCACGACTGCGGTGCGACCGTTATACCCACAACTTTAAGCCTGAAGGGTAAAGATTCGTGCGCTGCAGAACGGTCCGCCGCGCAACAAAGACAGTTCAGGCCCCCCGCCCGGCCAGGCCCTCGAAGCCGAACGGCGTCGTGGGGATCCTGCCGTCGGGCGCTGCAACGATCGTGCCGCGACTGAGCCGGCCGTGGACGGTCGTCATGGTCAGCACCGCCATGGCGAAGACCTGGTGGGCGAGCGCGGCCCAGAGCGGGACGGCGAGCAGCAGTGCGGTGATGCCGAGGGCGCTCTGCGCCAGCACCAGGGCGGCGATGCCGGCGGCGCGGCGGGCGGCCGACGTCCCGGGCCGGGTGATCCGCGCATCGAGGGCGTGCAGGAGCGCCGCGGCCACGAGCAGGTAGGCGACCAATCGGTGGTTGAACTGCACCAGGGTGGTGTTGTCGACGAAGTTCTCGATCCAGGGCCTGACCACGAACAGGCCCTCAAGCGGCGGCACGAGGTCGCCGTTCATGGTGGGCCAGGTGTTGTAGACGAGGCCCGCATGCGAGCCCGCCACGAGGCCGCCGAGGAAGATCTGCACGAGCACGAGAACCGGCAGAGCGCAGGCCGCGGCCCGAAGGCGCGCCGGCTCTGGGGAGACCGCCTCGGTCCGCTCGCCGGCCGCGAGCCAGACGAGGCCGGCGAGGATCAGGCTCGCGGTGGCGAGGTGGAGCGCCAGCTTGATCGGCGCGACCGCGGTCATGCCGGGCTCGAGCCCCGAGGCCACCATGATCCAGCCGATGGCGCCCTGCAGGCTGCCGAGCAGACCGAGACCGAGGAGCCCGCGGCCGAGCCGGCGGCTCAGGCGACCGCGCCACCAGAGCCAGAGCAGCGGCAGGAAGAAGACCAGCCCGACGATGCGGCCGAGCAGCCGGTGCCCCCATTCCCAGGCATACAGGACCTTGAAGTCGGACAGGCCCATGCCCTGGTTGAGGATCCGGTATTGGGGCGTGTCCCGGTACTTGTCGAACTCCGCCGCCCAGGCCTGCGCGGAGAGCGGGGGTATCGCGCCCGTGACGGGACGCCACTCGGTGATGGAGAGGCCGGAGCCCGTCAGCCGCGTCGCACCGCCCACCGCCACCATCGCCACCACGAGCGCGGCCAGCAGGTAGAGCCAGATGCGCACGGCCCGGCTGCGTCCGGGGCCAGCGGCGGAGGGCGCGGCGGGATTCATCTATTCTCTTCTCGTGTGTGGGGCGGCGGGCGGGCCCCGCGGAGCGAACCGGCCCCGAGGCCCGGATGCGCCCGTGAGTTAGGCAAAGCGCGCCGGCAGGGCAACGCCCGGCGGTGCCGCACCCGCACGGGCGACGCCCGTGCGACGGCGCGGGGCGTTGCCAGGGCGGGCGCCGCGCTTTAGCGCTCCGTCCGGGAGGGCCCGCGGCGATGTCGCGGGCCCTCCTCCCGACTCGAGTGAACCGCGCGAGGAGACGATGCGCCGCCGCACCCGCAGCCTGATCGGAACCATCGGGATCCTCGCCTTCGTGATGGTCTACGCACCGCTCGCCATGGCGCTGGCCGACAGCCGCATCTCCGAGACCCCGGCGCCGGTCCAGGCCGTGCTCTACTGCCTGCTCGGGATCGCCTGGATCTTCCCGCTCATGCCGGTGATCCGGTGGATGGAGCGGCCGGATTCGTAAGTTTGGCGGGAATCGCCCGCGTTTTCGCCGCACTCCGGCGCGAGAAGCGGCTCCGCTTCCCAGCGCCTTCCCGACCTCCCGCAAAGCCGCTCCATGCCTCGACCGTTCCAGCGCCGCCTCGGCCTCGCCGGCCTGCTCTGCCTGATCCTCGGCGCCCCGGTCTTCGGGACCCCGGCTTCGGCGCAAGGCGCGCCCCGCTCGATCGGCGAGTGCGAGCGCCTGAAGAACGACCTTGCCTATAACCAGTGCTTGTCGATGTTCGGGCCGGCGGCCAAGAACATCGCGGCCGGCGGCGACGGCGCCGCCTCCGCGTCGCCCGTCTCGACGGCGGCCGCCGAGATCCCGATGGCCGACGATCCGATGCCGGAGGCAGGCCGCGGTCGGCCTGGGCGCTACCGCGCCCGCCGGCACGGCCGCCAGAGCGCCGTCTTCACGGCCGGCGGCACCGAGGAGCCACGCGCCTATCGCCGCCGCCGCAGGCGCTGACGACGCTCGGACCACGTCTCAGACGACGTCGAGGCGTCGGCCTCGGTTCCAGGCGAGGAAGGGCACGCCCGAGAGAAGGCCCGCGAGCGCGGACCGCGACTGATGGCAGCCGTTCACGGAGACCCGCGGCAGGGCGTGCAGGTGCGCGGCGTGTCCCGCGAAGAGGTGGCCGGGGCGCGTCGTCACGGCGGTGGCGAAGCCGAGGTCCCGCCCCATCGCAAATTCCCGCGCGCCCGCCGAGCTCCGGTCGCCCACTGGGTAGGACAGGTGCCGGACCGGCCGCCCGAGCTCGGCCGCGATCCGGTCGCGCCCCTCCGCGATCTCGCGCCGCGCGGTCACGGCCCCATGCTTGGCGAGCATCGGGTGGCTCGCCGTATGGGCACCGATGGTCACGGACGGGTCGCGGGCGAGCGACCGCAGATCGTTCCAGGACAGGCAGAGCTCGGCCGCGATCCCGCCCTCGGCGAAGCCCGCCCGGCGGCACAGCTCCGCGATGACGGCGAGGAGGCGGTCCTCGGGGCCTGCCCTGAGCGCGCGGTAGACCGCCTCGAACGCCGCCGATTTCTCGTGCGGCGTGCCAGCCGGCAGGTCGATGCCGTGCGCGCCGATCCGCACCCGGTCGAGACGCGCCACCGCCCGTTCCAATTCGATCCACCAGAGCCGGCCGCGCTGGTCCGCGAAGTCGCTGGTGACGAACAGCGTCCAGGGCGCCCCGTGGCGGCGCAGCACCGGCAGGGCGTGCTCGACATTGTCACGGTAGCCGTCGTCGAAGGTCAGGGCCGCGAAGGGTGGGCCGGCGGGCTCCGCGAGCCGCTCCGGCACCGTATCGAGGCTGACGATCGCGAAGCCGCGCGCCCGCAGGGTCCTCAGGGTCTCGTCCAGGAAATCCGGCGTGATGGCGAGGAGCCGGTTCGGCGCGAAGGCAGCGGGTGCCTCCGGCCGCACGTGGTGGAAGGTCAGGATCAGCCCGAGCCCCCGCGCGGCCGGGGCGAGCCAGCGGTCGGCCCGGGTCGCCGTCACGATCCCGAACCCGGCCTCGAACAGGCGGTGACGGCTGCGGGAGGAGAGCATGGGGCGGCCTGAGCGGATGGGGCTTGCCCGCCAGATCTAGGCCCGCGACCGACAAGGTTCCGTTACCCACGCGCACAGATCGTCACCGGGCTTACACGCCGGTTTAGGACCGGATGCCGTACCTGGATGCTCAATCTTGTGGGGGCGGCGGCGATGGCGGTTCTCGTCCATGATCTGACCGGTGCGGCCATGGTCAACGAGCGGATGCACGGGGGCTTGCGGGCGGAGGTCTGGACCGATCTCGGGAGCGTCGAGGCGCTGTGGCGCGGCATGGAGGCTGCGCCCGACTGCCTCGGGACGCCCTACCAGCGCTTCGACTGGGTCGCGGCCTACCTGCGCGCCGGAGCGGAGGCGGGCGACCTGCGGGTCGTGGTGCTGCGCGATGCGAAGGGCCGGCCACGTCTCCTGCTGCCGCTCCTCGTGCGGCGCGAGCACGGCGTGCGTGTGGCCCGCGTCGTAGGCGCGACCCACGCCAACTACCACCTTCCCCTCTTCGCCGCGCGGGAGGCGGCCGCGATCCCGGCCGAGGACCTGACCGCGCTCCTGGTCACCGTCGGGCGCGAGGCCGGCATCGACGCCTACGGGCTGTCCCATCAGCCCCGCGCCTGGGACGGGGCGGTGAATCCGCTGGGCCTGCTGCGGGCCGAGGCGGCACCGAGCGACGCCTACGGGCTGATGCTCGGCCCCGATCCCGAGGCCACGGTGAAGCGGGTCTTCAGCGCGGATGCCCGCAAGAAGCTGCGCGCCAAGGAGAAGCGGCTCGTCGAGAGCTTCGGGCCGGTCGCGTATCGCAGGGCCGCGTGCCCCGACGAGGCGGCGGCCTTCCTCGCCGCCTTCTACCTGCGAAAATCGGCACGCTTCGCGAGCCTCGGCATCGCGGACCCTTACGCGGGCGAGCCCATCCGGCGATTCCTCGCCGCGGCGGCGGCGGCGCGCGAGACGGACGGCGCACCCGCGATCGAACTCTATGCCCTCGTTGCCCGCGACTCCGGCCGCATCTTCGCGACCTTCGGGGGCGCCGTGAACGCCGACCGGTTCAGCGGGATGATGACGGCCTTCGATCCCGATCCGGAGGTGGCCCGGTCGAGCCCCGGGGATCTCCTGCTCCAGCACCTCGTCCGCGATCAGGCGGCGCGGGGGCGGCGCGCATTCGACCTCGGCGTCGGCGAGGCGCGCTACAAGGCCAGCATCTGCGACGAGACCATCGAACTCGTGGACGCGGTCATCCCCGTGACCCTGCGGGGCCGGGCCTACGGGGCCGCCCTGAGGGGGCGGACGCGCCTCAAGTGCCGGATCAAGCGCAGCCCGCGCCTGTGGGACTGGTTTCAGCGCGCGCGGCGCTTGCGGGCCGGGCCGCGCTGAGCGGGGCGGCACGGTCCCGCGGCTCGCGGCCTCAGGCGGCCGAGAGGCGCAGCGGCATCTCGGCCTCGCCCGGATCGGCCTTCGCGGCCGGTGCCGCGACGCTGTCCTGGGCCACCAGCACCTGGTCCGCGCCCGCATCCTCGGCGAGCCCGTAGAGGGCGACGAGATCCGGGTCGTCGGCCTCGGCGTTCGAGGCGATGACGACGGCATCCATGCGGGCGGCGACCGCCGCCAGGAGCGCGCGGGCGGCTTGGCCCGAGCGGAAGCGCAGGCGGCAGATCACCCACGCGTAGGTCTCCGCCATGGCATCGAGGCAGATGGCCAGCGCCTGGGGCTCCTCGACCAGGATCTCGGTCTCCACGAAGCCGCGGGCGACCCGGTGCAGGCGGGAGCCCGGCACCGATTGGATGATGTCGAGGAAGGCGGCCTCGCCCGCCACGAGGTCGGTCAGTCCCGGATCGTCCGGCCCGCAGGCCGGCCCGTTGAGGTCGATGACGAGCGTGCGGGCGCGCGGCGCCAGGGTTTCAGCGAGGCTCTCGGCGAGGCTGGCCTGTCCCCGCCCCTGGCCGCCCGCGGCCGTCTCGACCACCAGGACGGCGCGCCCGCCCGCCCCGTGCGGCGCCTCGCGCAGGCGGGCGATCAGGGGCGCGAGCTCGAAGGGGGAGCCGTCCTGGCCCGGGGGCTCGCTCGGCGTCGCGGCGGGAGCCGCCGGCTTGAGCGCGGCGCTCGCGCTGAACCCGCTCTTGAAGGCGGCGAGCCCGGCGACCTTCGGCCAGGAGGCGGGCGGTGCCGCCTCCGGGAAGGTGAAGCGCACGGGCTCGCTCCGCGGCAGGGGCACAGCGGCCGTCTCGTCGGCGAGATCCGGCCCGCGGCCGGCGCGCCCGCCTGGTCCGCCCGGGTTGGCCAGGAGATGGCGCGCGACGATGCCCCCGCAGGCGAACAGGAAGGCGAGGAGCGTCGCGAAGGCGATGGTCGGCAGCTTCTTCGGGAAGGACGGCGTCTCGGGCGTCACCGCCCGCGAGACGATGCGGGCATCGGCGGGCGTCGCGCTCTCGGCATCGCGCGCTGCGGCCTCCCGGTAGCGCGACAGGTAGGATTCGAGCTGCTCGCGCTGGGCCTTGGCCTCGCGCTCGAGGGCGCGCAGCTGCACCTCGCTGGTATTGCCCTTGACCACGACGTCGCGCTGCCCGTCGACTGCGGCCTGCAGGCTGTCGACGCGGGCGCCGGCGATCTTGGAATCATTCTCCAGCGTCCGCACGATCCGCTCGGCGGCGGCCTTGATCTGGGAATCGAGGTCCGCGACCTGCGCGGTCAGCTCCTTGATGCGCGGATGGGCCGGCAGGAGCGTGCGCGACTCGAGCGCCAGCTGCCCCCGCAGGGTGATGCGGCTCTCGACGACGCGGCGGATCAGGTCGTTGTTGGCGACATCGGGGATCTCGAAGGCGCGCCCGTCCTTGATCATCTCCTTGATGAGCTTCACCCGGCCGGCGAGGTCGGCCTTGAGGGTGCGCGCCTGCGAGAGCTGGGTCGAGAGCTCGCCGAGCTGCTGCGCGCTGAGCGGCTGGCTCGTGCTGCCGCCCGTCGCGACCAGGCCGTTCCTGGCCCGGAAGGCCTCGACCTTGGCCTCGGCCTCGGACACGCGGCTGCGCAGGGCCTCGATGTTGCCCCCGAGCCAGGTCGAGGCGTAGCGGGCGGTATCGACCTTCGCGGCTTCCAGCGAGGCGATGTAGAGTTCCGCGACGGTGTTGGCGCCCTCGGCCGCGAGCGCCGCGTCGCGGGAGCGGAATTCCACCGCCAGGATGCGCGATTTGCCCGCCGGGTAGACGAGGAGCCGGTCGAAATAGGATTCGAGGACGCGGTCCTCCGGCGGGCGCTCGAGCGGGCTCTTCATCAGCCCGGCCAGGATCAGGGCGCGCCGGACCGGGCCGACCTCCCCGGCGCCCTGGTCGAATTCCGGGTTGCCCACGAGCTTGAGCCGGCGGATCGCCTCGCGGGCGAGGTCGCGCGACATCACGACCTGGACCTGGCTCGCCACCGCCTGCTCGTCGATCGGCGCCGTCTGCTCGCCGCGCTCGCCGGCCGAGCGGGTGAAGGCCGCTTCCCGGCTCTCGAGGAGCAGCTTCGCCTCGCCGGTGTAGCGCGGCGGCACCACCTGCACGAAGGCGATCGCGGCGGCGCCGGCCGCCAGGGTGGGGATCGCGATCCAGGCCCAGGAGCGGCGCAGCAGCCCGGGCACCTGGGAAAGGGCGAGGCCCTCATCGGCCCGGGTGGGGCGGGACCCGGGCATCCGGGCGGCGCGGGGCGTGGAACGATCGTGACGCAAGGCGGGCGGTCCGCAGATCGAGAGCTGAATTGCCCGCCATCAGAACCGGTTAAGGTTGCCCGACCGTTAAGATCTGGGCCTGCCGCCCTGCCCTCCGGCAGAGCGTCAGTTTTCCTTAACCATATCGGCCGTAAACCGGGCCCATCAGGCCTTTCACGGCGGCATGGGCGATGAACCGGCGCGCACTCCTCCTCGCACTCTCGTCGAGCCTCGCGCTCGGCGGCTGCCTGCGTCCGGATTTCCGGACCGCGCAGCTCGACGCGGCCGGCACGGGCTCGATCGGAGCGCATTACACTCTCTCAGCCGGGGACCGGCTGCGGGTCATCGTGTTCGGTCAGGACAACCTCTCGAACATCTACGCGGTCGACGGGGCCGGACGCATCGCGATGCCGCTGATCGGCGCCGTGGCGATCGGCGGCCAGAGCACGGGAGGGGCGGCGCGGACCATCGAGGCCAAGCTCGCGGCAGGCTTCGTGCGCGAGCCGCACGTCACGGTCGAGGTCGACGCCTACCGGCCCTTCTACATCCTGGGCGAGGTCACGACCTCCGGCCAGTACCCCTACGTCAACGGCATGACGGTCGAGACGGCGGTGGCGATCGCGGCCGGGTTCGGCCCGCGCGCCGCCCGCGACTACGCCGTCCTCACCCGCGAGATGCCCGGCGGCCTCGTCTCCGGCATCGTGCCGATGACCTACCCCGTGCGACCGGGCGACACGATCATGGTCAAGGAGCGCTTCTTCTGAGCGCGATCCGGGTGCCGGCATTAGGCCGGCCTTAACCAACCCGGGCGGAATGCCGGCCACGACGTCGCGAGCTCGGCTCCCGCCGGTACAACCTTAACTTCGCGCCCACGAATCGAATCCTAGCCTCCTGGCCGGCCGAGAGCCTTTGCCTGGAGTCCTGGTCGTGGTCGCGTCTCCCCTCCCCTCCTTCGAGACCAGCCCGCCCTACCGCATCCTGCACGTCTTCCGGGCACCGGTCGGCGGATTGTTCCGGCACGTGGTCGATCTGGCCCGCCTCCAGGCGGCGGCGGGGCATCAGGTCGGCATCGTCTGCGACGCCACCACCGGCGGCGCTCGCGCCGATCAGGCCCTCGCCGAACTCGCCCCGGCGCTGAGCCTCGGCGTCACTCGGGTGCCGATGCGGCGCAACGGCCATCCCTCCGATCTCGCGGCCCTGCGGGCCGTCGCCCGCCGCGCCGAGGCCGTTGGACCCCGCGTGCTGCACGGTCACGGCGCCAAGGGCGGCGTCTACGCGCGCCTGGCGCCGACGGGGCGCGCCGCGATCCGCGCCTACACGCCCCACGGCGGCAGCTACAATTACCGGCCCGGCACCGCCCTGCACCGGCTCTACATGGGGGCCGAGGCAATGCTCGCGCGGCGAACCGACGTGTTCCTGTTCGAGAGCGAGTACGTCGCCCGGCGGCACCGGAGCTTCGTGGGGGAGGCCGGCGGCCTGCGCCGCATCGTTCACAACGGCATCGGGGAGGCGGAGTTCGAGCCCGTGATCCCGGCGGCGGACCCGTTCGACCTCCTGTATGTCGGCGAGTTGCGGGAGGCGAAGGGCCTGCCGGTGCTTCTCGAAGCGCTCGCGCGGCTGCGGGCGCGCCGACGCGAGGTCCGGCTCCTGATGGTTGGGTCCGGCCCGGATTCCGAGATCCTG
The DNA here is from genome assembly GCF_037106235.1 of Methylobacterium nigriterrae. Taxonomy (NCBI): domain Bacteria; kingdom Pseudomonadati; phylum Pseudomonadota; class Alphaproteobacteria; order Hyphomicrobiales; family Methylobacteriaceae; genus Methylobacterium; species Methylobacterium nigriterrae. The sequence goes on from NZ_JBAWTG010000010.1 coordinate 72,571, forward strand.
CGGGCGAGGGCCGCGTCGCTCGGGCTCGCCGGAGCCGTGGCCTTCGAGCCGGCCCAGCCGATCCGCCCGGTGCTGGCGCGCGGCCGGATCATGGTGGTTCCCTCGCTCGCCGAATCGCTGCCCTACGTGGTCCTCGAGGCGGCCGCCGCGGGCCAGCCCCTCGTCGCCACCGATGTCGGGGGCATCCCGGAGATCTTCGGACCCGCGGCGGGCGACCTCGTGCCGCCCCGGGACGTCGGCGCTCTGACAGACGCGATCGCCCGCGTCCTCGACGAGGAGCCCGAGGACCGGCGCGCGCGCTTCGCGGCGCTGAGCGCCTCGGTGAAGCTGCGCTTCTCCATGCGGCGCATGGGCGCCGACGTGCTGTCGGGCTACGCCGCCGCCTTCCAGGCCCGTTCGACGCCGCTCCGGCCGCTGCCGGCGCGCACCGGCGTGGCCGGGACGGCCTGAGGCGACGCCCGTCCCGTGGATCCGCGCCGGACCGCGTTTCGAGAATGCGGCAGCGCCGCATGGTTCAGCCTTAAGCTTTCCGAGACGCCGGCATGCCAAGAATCGTCCCGATCGCCGCCTCGCGCAGCGGGGCGGATCCCATGAGAGCGTTACTGGTCCCATGAGTGCGTTCGATGTCCGCGATCTTCTGAAGGCGGCCGCGCAGCCCGAGGTGTCGGCCGCCCCGCAGGACGAACCGGGCGGTGCGGTCCCGCCCGCCGAGGCCGCCGCCCCGCCCCTGCCCGGCCCGCTGATCTCGCCCGTCGTGCTCGCGGGCTGCATCCGCGCCGCCGAGTTCACGCTCATGGTCGGGCTCGGCCTCATCCTCCATCACGTCCTGCTGCGCGGCCAGATCCCGTTCAATCTGGCCTACGGCGCCGCGATCCTGGCGACCGCGACGATCGCCGTCGTCCTGTTCCAGATCAGCGGCGCCTACCGGATCGGCGCGTTCCGGGGCGTCGTGAAGGCGGCCGTGAAGCTCTGCCTCGGCTGGACGCTCACCTTCCTGCTCGTCGCGGCGAGCCTGGTGCTCGCCAAGGTCGCGGATCATTATTCCCGCCTCTGGCTCGGGACATTCTTCGTCAGCGGCCTCGGGCTCCTCCTCACTGGACGGGTCGTGCTCGCCCAGGTGATCGGCGCGCAGATGCGACGGGGCCGCTTCGACCGCCGCACCGCCATCGTGGGCGGCGGCCCCGTCGCCGAGGAGTTGATCCGCGCGCTGGAGACGCAAGGGGAGACCGGCATCCGCATCGTCGGCGTGTTCGACGACCGCAACGACGACCGCTCCACCGACGTGGTCGCGGGCTACCCGAAGCTCGGCACGGTCGCCGACCTCGTCGCCTATGCCCGGCACACCCGCGTCGACCTCATCGTCTTCACCCTGCCGATCTCCGCGGAGGCGCGCATCCTGCAGATGCTCGCCAAGCTCTGGGTCCTGCCGATCGACATCCGCCTCTCGGCCCACGCGACGAAGCTGCGGCTGCGCCCGCGCAGCTATTCCTATCTGGGCGCGGTGCCGGTGCTCGACGTGTTCGACAAGCCGATCGCCGACTGGGACGTCGTGGTGAAGGCGGCCTTCGACCGTGTCGTCGGGCTCGGCCTGCTCGTCCTCCTGTCGCCCGTGATGCTGGCGGTGGCGCTCGCCGTCCGCCTGACCTCGCCCGGCCCCGTCCTGTTCCGGCAGAAGCGGCACGGCTTCAACAACGAGTTGATCGAGGTGTTCAAGTTCCGCTCGATGTATGTCGACCAGTGCGACCACGCCGCCGCCCGGCAGGTGACGCGGGGCGACCCGCGGGTGACCCCGGTCGGCCGCCTCATCCGCAAGACCTCGCTCGACGAGCTGCCGCAGCTCCTCAACGTGATCCGGGGCGACCTGTCGCTCGTCGGTCCCCGCCCCCACGCGCTGCAGGCCAAGGCCGCCAACACGCTCTACGACCAGGTGGTCGACGGCTACTTCGCCCGTCATCGGGTCAAGCCCGGCATCACGGGCTGGGCCCAGGTCAATGGCTGGCGCGGCGAGACCGACACCAGCGAGAAGCTGCAGCGACGCGTCGAGCACGACCTCTTCTACATAGAGAACTGGTCGGTGCTGCTCGACCTCAGGATCCTCATCACAACGCCCTTCGCGCTGTTCAGGACCGAGAACGCCTACTGACGGTCGAGGCGCGGCATCCGCACACGAAGGGCCCGCCTCCGATCGGGCTTCGCGCGTTCGCGCCCTGTCACCGCCGAGGTGGGCCGGACGCGTGCCCGACCCGCGGCGCGCCTCCTCGTCCGTGCGGCAGAGGTTGGGAGAGGGATGCGCCGCTTCCGGATTGGCCGGGCGTCAAGCGGTCCGCGCTCTCCGGCCCGTCCTACGGCAGGGCGCCGGCCTTCTGCTTGGCCTGCAGGATGGTGTCGCGGCACTTCTGGGCGTCGCCGGCCCTGTCCTCCGCCCTCGCCTTCTGGACGAGGTCGCGCGCCTCCTTGATGCCGGCCGCGGACGGCGCCACGCCCGGGTCGCTCGGCTTGCCGCCCGGCGGCTGGGGCAGGGCCTTGTCGGAATGCGAGGAGGTGGGGCCGCCCGGCGGCTCCTTGCCGGTGACCGTCTCGGCGCCCGCGCTGTCGAGGCGCTTCTCGAGGGTGGTGATCTCGTCGGAACAGGGCGTGGCGAGCGCCGGTCCCGCCGCGGCGAGGGTCATCAGGGCGGCCGGCAGCACGTGGGTCATCCGCATCAAGCGTTTCTCCCGAATCACGATGCGGGCCGCCGAGGATCGGCGGCCCGCAATCTGAGCGTGCGGGAAGAAGCGATTTCGGGAGCGGGAGTTCCCCTCCCGGGCGCCGCGCCCTTGGCTTGCCCGGGCTCCTGCCCCGCCTCGGGCGACCGGCGTCAGAACTTGCGGACGAGCGGTTCCGGCATGGGCGCGGGCGCATCGCCGAAGGCGTAGCGTATGCCGCCATAGACCGAGAGGGGCTGGGCCAGCGTCGTGGTGCGGGGATCCCGGATGACGTAGTTGCCGGCCACCGCACCCGGCTCCGCGAAGGTGCCGAAGTTCGCGTAGCGGTTGTTGAAGATGTTCGTCATCAGGGCGAAGACCTGAAGCCTCGGGGTGACCTGCACGCTCGTGTTGAGATTGGCCGTGAAGTAGGCCGGCAGCTTGCGGTTCAGGTTCGACTCGTCGCCCCGAAAGTAGGAGGACGAGTAGGCCTGCAGGTTCGCGCCGAAGGTCCAGGTCGGCGTGACCGCGTAGTTGAAGCCGACCTTGATCTGGTGGTCGGGCACGAGCGGCACCTTGTTGCCGGGGCTGACCGTGATGAGGCCGCCATTCGCGAGCGGGTTGTTCGGCGAGGAGAGGTTGCCGCGGAACTGGAAGGTCGCGTCGATCAGCGCGTAGTTGGCGTAGAGGCTCAGGCGCTCGCCCACGTACTCGCCCGCCACCTCGATGCCCTGGCGCTGGGTCGCCGGCACGTTCACGTAGTATCCGCGCGCCGCGTTGCCCGGCACCGCGATCTGCAGGATGTCGTTGGTCAGGTCGGTGCGGAAGGCGCCGATCTTGTAGTTGAGGAGCCCGCCCGCATAGAAATCCGGGACGGTGCCGCGGAAGCCCGCCTCGTAGGTCCGGGCCACGACCTGATTGAGCGGCGGGTCGGCGACCAGGGAGTTCGGCAGCAGGCAGGGCCGGTTCGGGTTGGCGCAGGCGAGCTCGAGCGGCGTCGGGGCGCGGTTCGATTCCGAGTAGCCGCCGTAGAGGTTGAGCCAGGGATAGAACTTGTAGGTGAGGCCCGCGACCGGGTTGATGCGGTTGAAGTAGTGGGTGCCCGTCACGTCGGGCGAGAAGCCGGTTTGGTCCTGCGTCGAGATGCGGGCGAAGTTGAGCCGCGCGCCCGCCGTCAGCGTGAGCGCGTCGGTCACGTCGAAGGTGTCGAGGGCGTAGAGGCCCAGGTAGAGGTTCGAGCCCGTCACCAGGCTCGGCGCGATGCCGAGCGCCGCCGCGGTCCGGATCGGGCCGACCCCGAGGCCCGGAATGTTGCCGTAATAGGGGTTGTTGGGATCGACCGTGATGCTGAGGTCGGGGTTGATCACCCCGAGCGTGCTCGCCGACTTGAAGGTGTAGTCGGCCGCGTCGATGCTGCCGCCGACGATGAAGGTGTTGTTGTGGCCGAACCACTGATCGCGGTTCGTCGCCTGCAGCGTGCCGCCGTAGCCCGTCGCCTCGGTGCGGACCGTGTCGAGGGTGCCGTAGGGGATGCCGGCCCGGAACGGGATGCGCTGGTTCTGCGGCCCGAGGATCAGGAACTGGTTGCGGAACTGCGCCTGGGTCTGGCCCGGCGCGATGGTGAAGCCGTCGTCCTCGTAGCAGAGGAAGCCGCGGAAGTTCGAGCGCGAGCTGCAATTCTCGAAATTGCCGTCGTTGCCGTCGACGTAGACTTGGCTGAAGCGGCGCATGTAGGCGTTGCCCTGCAGGTCCCAGGTCGGCGAGACATTGACCTTGCCGGTGACCTGGATCTGACCCACCTCGGTGCTCGTCGTCTGCGGGTTCGTGAAGATCGCCCGCGGGTCGACATGGGTGAAGTCGACCGGGGTCGCCGCGGCCGCGCCGAAGAAGGTCTTGGCGCCGGACGCGATCACGTGGAACTCGGAATCGAGCGTCCTGTGGCCGAGATCGGCGTAGACGCGGCCGATCTCGGAGGGCGACTGGAAGCGCCAGCCCGCGTCGCGCAGGCCCTCGCCCGCGAAGTAGAAGCTCCAGGGTCCGATCACCTCGCCGTATTGCAGGGTTCCGACGATGCGGCCGTCGGAGCCGCCCATCACGGACACCTCCTTGCCCTGCCAGGTGAAGCCGTTCTTCATCTCGATATTGACCGCGCCGCCGAGCGCGTTGAGGCCGAAGACCGGGTTGCCCGTGACGATGTCGATGCGGTTGATGGCGACCGACGGGATCAGGTCCCAGTTCACGACGTCGCCGAAGGCCTCGTTGATGCGGGTGCCGTTCTGGTAGACGGCCAGGCCCTGGGGGGCGCCCTGGAGCGGCGAGGCGTCGAAGCCGCGATAGGTCAGGGTCTGCCGGAAGCTGTTGCCCTGCCCGTCCGACACGTTCACGCCCGGCGTGGTGCGGGCGAGCGTGAAGGTCGGGTCGAGGGTCGGCCGGTCCTGCTCGAGCTGGCGCGCGCTGACCGTCTCGACCGTGAAGGGCACCTTGTCGAGCCGCTGGCCGCCGCCGCCGCCCGTGCCGCTCACCGGCGTCGTCGCGACGACGTTGAGCTCCTCGAGCGTCACCGCCTGGGTCGCGCCCTGCTGGGCTTGAACCGTGCACGGCAGCAGCGCCACCGAAGCGATGAGGCTGCCGCGCAGCGCCCGCATTCCCATTTTCCCGACCCCCGAAATGTCCCGAGACCATGCCCCTTGTCGCGGGGCTTGCCGGCCACTCATGCGGGGGATTGCGGGAGCCGACAATCGGCCCGAGATGCGTTTTTCGCCGAAATCGCGGCCCAGGCTGCTCCGAGGGCGAGATCAATCGATCTCGTGACGCGATTGCAACAGATTTGTCTTAGAATTTCAAAAGCTTAGGGCAGATCAGGCAATCGTCTCCGGGATAAAGCGGCAATGGCCTGAGACGCCTCGCGCGAACCTCCGATCGCGGAGCAACCGGCGGTTCGCGGGAGGCTTCACCTGCGCCGCGCTCAGATTCGCGCCTGGATCTTGCGGGCGATCTCGCCGAGGCGCTGCTCGAGCAGCTGCGGCACCTCGCAGACATAGGTCAGCGACTGGCTGCGCTCCTGGAAGATGCGGCGATCCCAGGCGAACTTGGATTCCATCTCGGACTGCTCCTTGGGCAGCTCGCGGGCGTCCTCGGGGCTCGGCGCATCCTTGGTCTGGCTGATCTTGTCGGCCTCCTCGCGGATGCGCTCGGCCATGACGCGCTGGCCGCGCGCGTAGCGGGCGATGCCGCTCATGACGCGGTCGCGCTCGCCGTTGATGACCTCGAACACCCCCGCGAAGACGTGGGTCAGGTGCTTGGCTCGGTCGGGATCCTTGTCCTCCTGGAGCTTGGTCAGGTAGGCGTCGAGGAGCCCGTCGACGTCGGCCAGCTCGGTGCGGCGCGAGGCGAGCTTCTGGGCCAGCGCCGCCGCCGCGAAATCGTCGCCCCAGGGGCCGGCGGCCTCGATGTCGGGCCCGGTCCAGACCGTGCCGGCGCTGAGCGTCGGCACCTTGCGCTGCACGCAGGGCCAGTCGGGATCAGGCCTCGGCTGGGCCGCGGCCTGCCCCGCGAGGAGGCCGAGGGCGGCGAGGACGAGCAAAGTGTGTCGGATCATGCTGTGTCTCCGGCCGGGCCTCCGCGCCGGGCCATGATGCCGCGGCCGGGGTCGTAGGCGATGACGGCGAGGGTGAAGAAGGCGAGCGTGGTGCCGACGACGACGGCGCAGGCCACCGGCTCGAACTGGCCGTAGAGGGCGAAGCGCACGAGCTGAACCGCGTGGGTGAACGGGTTGCACTCGCAGATCCAGTAGAGGGTCTCGGAGGATTCCCGGATGCGCCAGAGCGGGTAGAGGGCGGAGGAAGCGAAGAACATCGGGAAGATCACGAAGTTCATCACGCTCGCGAAGTTCTCGAGCTGCCGCACCATCGAGGAGAGCAGGAGGCCGATCGACCCGAGCATCAGCCCGGCGGCGACGAAGGCGGGCAAAGCCGCGACGTAGCCGACGGACGGGATGTCGGTCTCCCAGAACCAGGCGATCGCTAGGAAGGCGTAGGCCTGCACCACCGACACGGTCACGCCCGCGATCAGCTTGGCGAGGAGAAGGAGCCAGCGCGGATAGGGGCTCGTCAGCAGCACCTTCATGGAGCCGACCTCGCGGTCGTAGACCATGGAGAGGGACGATTGCATGCCGTTGAAGAGCTGGATCATCACGGCGAGGCCGGGCACCACGTAGACCTCGTAGAGCACGTAGGTCTGGTAGGGCGGCTCGATCGAGACGCCGAGCGTGTTGCGGAAGCCCGCCGCGAAGATGAACAGCCAGACCAGCGGGCGCACCAGCGCCGAGAAGAACCGTTCCTTCTGGTTGAAGAAGCGAAGCAGCTCTCGGCGCACGATGCCGCCGAGGCAGATCAGGTAGCCGATCGCGTCGAGGCGCCCGTGATGGGCGACGCCCTGCGCCCGCGCGGGCGCGGCGGGCGTGGCATGGGTCTGCGTCTGGATGCTCATGCGGCCTGGCGGCCTCCGTCCTTCGGATCGGCGACGAGGCGGCGGAAGGCCGTCTCCAGGCTCTCGCTCTCGCCGCCGATGCTGCCGGCCTGGCCTCGCGCGACGATGCGGCCCCTGTGCAGCACAACGGCGTCGTCGCCCGGCTCGATTTCCTCGAAGATATGGGTGGCCCACAGCACCGAGAGCCCCTCCTCCCGCACCAGCGCCCGCACGATGGCGACGATGTCGGCGCGCGATTCGAGGTCGAGGCCCACCGTCGGCTCGTCGAGCAGCAGCAGGCTCGGCCCGTGAACGAGCGACCGGGCGATCTCGATGCGGCGCGACTGCCCGCCCGAGAGCGTGCGGACCTTGTCGTCGCGGCGCTCGGCGAGGCCGACCCGGTCGAGCAAAGCCGCGATCCGGGCCTTGGCGGCTCCGCGCGCGATCCCGTGCAGGCTCGCGTGGTAGAGGAGGTTCTGGGCGACCGTCAGGTCGGTGTCGAGGGTGCGGGCCTGGAACACGACGCCGAGGCGGGCGAGCGCCCGCGAGGGCTCCCGGTCGAGCCCGTGCCCGAAGATCGAGACCCGGCCTTCCTGATTGTTGTAGAGCCGCGTGATCACCGAGAAGAGCGTGGTCTTGCCCGCCCCGTTCGGGCCGAGCAGCGCCATGAAGCGCCCGCGCTCGACCGTGATCGAGACGTCCGACAGGGCCGCCCGCGCGCCGAAGCGGTGGCCGACATGCGCGACCTCGAGGGCCGGTGCCCCTGCGCCTCCGCCGCTCATTTCCCGAGCGCCCGCTTGGCGTCCGAGACGGCGTCGAGGCACTCGTCGTACTCGCCCTCGCCCTGTTCGCGCTCGGCCACGCGGAGCGCCTTCTTCGCCTTCGGCACCGCGGCCTCGGGCGGGTTGCCGGCAAGCGCGTCCCGGATCTGGGCGATGCCGTCCCGACAGGCGGCCTTGTCGTCGGCGAGCGCGGGGGCGGCGGCGAGGCAGCCGGCCAGGGTGAGGAGGGCGAGGCGCATGCGAGCTTCCTACTTCACCGAGATCGTGCCGGTCATGCCCTTCGACTCCAGGCCGCGGGCTTCCCACTTGTATTCGCCAGGCTTGATGGCGACGAACTCGACCGCGATCTCGCCGGGATCGTCGAACTCGAAATGGTCCGGCGGGCCGCCACCGTGGATCTCCAGGTGGTTGATCACGATCTGATTGAGCCAGATGTAGCGGAAGAACTCGGGCGCGTAGAATTTGTATTCCTGCCGCCCCTTGGCGACGATGCGCAGCCGGTAGGCCTTGCCGGCCTCCAGCTCGATATCCTTGTTCTCGACCACGAAGTCGTTGCCCTCCTCGTTGCCGAGAACGAGGTCGGGCAGGTTCTGGCGCTTCTTCGTGAGGTCGAGCGCCTGCGCCGGGGCCGTTGTGAGCAATCCCGCGAGGCCGAGCCCCGCGAGCCGGAAAATGCGCGTCATCCTGTCCGTTCCTCCCCTTCCGCCGCGTCGGGCCTTCCCAGTCCGCCTTCTCGGGCGCCGCTCCGCCCCGATGCGGGGAGGAAAGGCGCCCCGCCCTCACTGCGGCGAGACCGCGACCCCCCAGGGCAGCAGCCCCACCGGGATGCTCTTCGTCACCTTCCCCGATTCCACGTCGATCACCGAAACGTCGTTCGAGGTGCCGTTCGTGGTGAAGAGGAGCTTCTGGTCCGGCGTGAAGGCGAGCTGCCAGACCCGCTGGCCGACCGGCAGGTACTTCTCGACCTCGTAGGTCTTGGCGTCGATCACGGCGACGCGGTTGGCGGGCCCGAGCGCCACGAAGGCCTTGGAGCCGTCCTTCGTGATGCGGATGCCGACGGGCTGGATCGCCTCGTCGTTCACGCTCGGGATCTTGAAGCTGATCTTCTTGACGACCCGCCGCGCCGCCACGTCGATCACGCTGACGGTGCCGCCGACCTCGGCCGAGACCCACAGGAACTTCCCGTCGGCCGTGAACTCGGCGAAGCGCGGGCGGGCATCCACCAGGACGTTGTCGATCACCTGGAAGGTCTTGGTGTCGATGAAGTGGGCCATGTTGGTGGTCTCGGAGGTGTTGACCAGGACCTTGCCGTCGGGGCTGAGGCCCATTCCCTCCGGCTCGACGCCCACCGGCACCTCGGCCAGGACCTTGTTCTTCTCGATGTCGATGACCGTGACCTGGCTGTCGTCCTCGTTCGCCACGTAGAGCGGGTTGCCGCTGGCATCGAGGATGAACTGTTCCGGGTCCGGACCGGAGCGGAGCGAGCGCACCACCTTGCCGGTGCCCGTGTCGAGCACGTCGATGCGGTCGTCGTCGCTCGCGCAGACGAAGAGTTCCTTGCCGTCCTTGCTCGTGGTGATGCCGCGCGGACGCCGCCCGACCTTCCAGGTCGCCGTGACCGCCAGGGTCGTGGAATCGATGACGCTGACCGAGTTGCCCTTCTCGTTCGAGACGTAGACCGTGTAGGCCTGCGCCTGACCGGAGGCGGCGAGCAGCGCGCCGGCCAAGGCCGCAACGCTCACGCCCGCCCTGATGCAGCGGCTCATATGGTCCCCTCCCTGAACGCTCGCGATTGTTCGTCGAGACGATTGGCGCCGATTGTAGTGCGTTTCCCGCATGTTGCGAGGCTTGCCGGTCCGCCGCGACCGTTCACGATTGCCGCAGGCGACGCGGCTACCTGAACTTGCAGGCGGTTTCGGGCAGGTCGACGCCCAGCGTGTCGAGGGGCGTGCGCTGATGCAGGTAGCCGGCCTCCGGCGAGACCGACACCACCATCTTCGGCTGCACGACGATGAGCGGCTGGCGGAGCTGATGGTCCCAGGGGCGGTAGCTCAGGGACACACCCTTGTAGGCCGGCAGGCTGAAGGCCGGATCGGTGAGGAAGGGGCCGATCGCGGCGGGATCGCTCGTCTTCTTCACGGTCACCGCGTCGCCCACCGTGCGCACCGCCGCCCAGGCCTGATAGTCGAGGGGGCGCATCAGGCGTCCCGCGAGGCGGCGGAACCGGTTCTGCGCCTGCGCGGCGCCCCAGGTCTCGAGAGTCGGGTGCCAGGTGGTGGCGATCAGCCCCTGCGTGCCGCCCACGGGGCGCGGGTCGACCGTCTTGTAGGGCACGTAGTCGCCCCAGTCGTTCGCCTCGTCGGCGACGATCGCCATGTCGTAGTCGATGCCCCGGGTGAACACCATCGCCTCGGCACGGGTCGGCGTATCGCCGCGGGCGCGCGCCAGCGGCCCGAAGGTCCAGGGCTTCTCGGCCTGGATCTTGAGGGCGAACTTCCGGGCCGAATTCCTCCAGGCCTCCGCGTAGAGCTTGTCGGCCTCGTTCGGGCCGACGATCAGGAAGAGCTTGCGCCAGCGCATGAAGGTGAGGAACTGGGCGAGGGCGTCCGTCTGCATCGCCCGGCTCGGGACCACGTGGAACACGTTCTGACGGCACTCCGCCCCGCGCAGTGCGTCGTCCGGGGCGGCCGCGTTGAAGACGAGGGCGCCCTCCCCTTTCACGGCGTCGGAGACCGCCAGCACCTCGGCGGCGGGCAGCGCCAGGACGAGGTACCTCACGCCCTTGGCGACGAGCCCCTTCGCGGCCTCGACGGCGCTCGGCCCCCCCTCCGAGAGCGCGACCTCGTCGAGGGCGTAGATCTGCTTGGTGAAGCGGCCCGTCGTGTTGTTGTCCTGGATGCCCATCCGGGCTCCCGCGACACCCTCGTCCTCCGGGACAGCCTCGGCGTCGTACGAGGCGGGTGCGGGCTGGGGCCGGTAGATCACGCCGATACGGATGTCGCCGGCGGCCGGCGCGGCGGGCGGGCTCGCGGCCGGCTTCTCCTCGGAAGCCGGCGCCTGCGCGGCGACCGGCCAGGCCTGAGCGGCGAGCGCCAGCGACAGCGTCACGGTGGCGAGGTTTGTGCGGGGGGGGAGCTGCATGCGGGCGGCACGCTAACAACATCTCGCGCGCGCACTCAACGGCCGATGCATAAGGAAAACCTAAGCGATCCACTGCCGGAGGTCGGGAAAAGACCGCGGAGGGCGTTGCGAACACCGTCTCGTGATGCAAAGGCGTTCGCCGGAGGGACCTCGAGTACTGGGCGTTGCCAAATGCCGCGCCCGCCCGAGGTGTAGGGCCCGGCCGGTCGCGGCAGCCGCGCCGGGACACCGTCCACGTGCCGCCCCGACGTGAGATCATCCATCATGGCCAGACGCGTCCCGGCGGCCATCGCCGCCCTCCTCGCCCTCGCGCCGATCGGTGTCGTCTCCGGCCGCGCGCAGGCCGCTCCCGAGAAGGCCGCCATCTTCCCGGTGGAGCTCCTCGATCCCGGCGTCGTCGGCGGCCGCAAGGCGCGACCCGACGAGACCCGCAAGCTCGCCCTCGTCACGGAGGAACTGCGCAAGGCGCTCCAGGCGAACGGGGCGGTCGAAGCCGTCGACACGGCCTCTCAGGCAGCCGAGATCGCCAAGCAGGCGCCGCTCTACAAGTGCGACGGCTGCGCGGCAGGCATCGCCAAGACGCTGGGTGCGGACCTCGCCGTGACCGGCTATGTGGAGAAGGGGTCGAACCAGATCTTCAACCTCAACGTCACGATCGCGGACGCGGCCACCGGCAAGCTCGTGCGCGGCGGCCAGGTGGTGATCCGGGCCGATACCGACGATACTTGGGCCCATGCCATGCGTTGGGTCGTCAAGAACCGGCTCCTCGCCGAGCCCCTGCCGAACCGGTCGTGAGGCCGGCGAGCCCAGCAGCGATGTGTTGAGACCCGTGTCGAGCCCGATCCCGTCCGCCCCCGCCACGCCCCGCCTTCTCGTCAGCGTCCGCGACGCCGCCGAGGCGGAGATCGCGGCCGCCCGCGGCGCCGACCTCGTCGACGCGAAGGACCCGGCCCGTGGCGCCCTCGGGGCGCTGCCGCCCGATGCGGTGCGGGCGATCGTCGCGGCCGTCGCGGGGCGTGCCGCCACGAGCGCGGTCGCGGGCGAGCCGGCCGATGCGGGGGCACTGGCGGAGGCGGTCGCCGCGATGGCGGCAACGGGGGTCGAATTCGTCAAGGTGGCGGTCGGGCCGGCCCTGCGGCGGGAGCACGGGATCCTCGCCCGCGCGGCACGCGCAGCGCCCGGCCGGCTCATCGCGGTCCTGTTCGCTGAGGAGGCGCCCGCACCGGAGGACCCGGCGGCACTGCGGGCGGCGGGCTTCCTCGGGGCGATGATCGATACGGCGGGCAAGGACGGGCGCCGCCTTACCGACCATCTCGACGGAGCCCGCTTGGCCGGCTTCGCGGCGGCGTGCCGGGCGCAAGGTCTGCTCTCGGGGCTCGCCGGCTCGCTCCGGGCCGAGGACATCGCCGCGCTCGCGGCTGCCGGTCCCGACTATCTCGGCTTCCGGGGCGGCCTGTGCCGGGGCGGCGACCGCAGGGACAGCCTCGATCCCGCCCGCCTCACGGATGCGGTCGCGCGCCTGCGGGCGCTGCGGCGCAGGGACGCGGCGTGAGCCGGCCCGGCCTCAGCGTCGTCAAGATCGGGGGCAGCCTGCTCGCCGACCGCGCGCGCCTCGCCGCGACCCTGGCGAGCCTTGCCTCCGGCGCGGAGGGCACCTGCATCGCGGTGCCGGGCGGCGGCCCCTTCGCGGACGCGGTGCGGGGCGCGCAGGCGGCGCTCGGCTTCGGTGATGCCCTCGCCCATCGCCTCGCCCTCGACGCGATGGGGCACGTGGCGGAGGTGCTCTGCGCGCTCGAGCCGCGCCTCGCCCGACACACCGACCCTGCCGCTCTCCAGCGCCTCGCCGCCTCGGGCCGGGTCCCGGTCTGGGACCCGGCGGCCTTGCGCGCCGGCCATCCGGCCGTGGCCGAGACCTGGACCGTCACGTCCGACAGCCTCGCTCTCTGGCTCGCTGCGGAGACCCGCGCCGCGCGCTGCGTCCTCGTCAAGGCGGCCCCCTGCCCGCCCGGCGCGAGCCCGGCGGATCTGGCTGCCAGCGGCCTGGTCGACGCGGCCTTCCCGGCCTTCGCCGCTCGCTTCTCGGGCGAGATCGTGCTGCGGTGTGCGGAGGCTGATCTCCGGCTCGGGAGGCAGGCCGCATGAGCGCGCCCGAGCACCTCGTCTTCGTCACCGGCAAGCTGGCGCGGGCCCGCCTCGAGAAGGTCGCCGCGACGCTGCCGCCCGATCGTTTCGCCTGGAGCATCGCGGATGCGGGCGTGAAAGTCGCGGCGCTGATGACCGAGGAGATCATCCGGCGCCGCGTCGCGATTCCGGAAGGCGCCACCCGCATCGTCCTGCCCGGCCGCTGCCGGGCGAAGCCGGAGGCTCTCTCTGCCCATTTCGGCGTGCCGGTGGAGCGCGGTCCGGACGAGATCGTCGACCTGCCGGCCTATCTCGGGCTCGCCGGACGCAGGGTCGACCTGTCGCGGCACGACCTGCGCATCTTCTCCGAGATCGTCGACGCCTCGAAGATGAGCCCGGAGGAGATCCTCGCCAAGGGGATCGACCTCGCCGGCCGCGGCGCCGACGTGATCGACCTCGGCGGCCTGCCCGACACCGCCTTCCCGCATCTCGAGGACAGCGTGCGGCTCCTGAAGGAGGCCGGCCTGAAGGTCAGCGTCGATTCCTTCTCCCTCGACGAATTGACCCGCGGCGCGAAGGCCGGCGCCGACTACCTGCTGAGCCTCAACGAGGAGAGCCTGGACCTCGCCTTCGAGACGGAGGCCGTGCCGGTCCTGGTGCCGATGCGGCCCGACGACCTGCCCTCCCTCGACCGCGCCATCGAGCGCATGGAGCGCGCGGGCCGCCCCTACATGGCCGATCCGATCCTTGAGCCGATCCATTTCGGCTTCGTCGACTCGATTGCCCGCTACCGGGAGGTGCGCGCCCGCCATCCCGGCATCGAGATGATGATGGGCACCGGCAACCTGACGGAGCTGACCGAGGCCGACAGCCTCGGGGTCACCGCGCTCCTCCTCGGGATGTGCTCGGAACTCGCGATCCGCAACGTGCTGATCGTGCAGGTCTCGAACCACACGCGCCGCACCCTGGAGGAGCACGACGCGGCCCGGCGCGTCATGTACGCGGCCAAGGCCGACGCTGCCCTGCCGAAGGGCTACGGCCGGGCACTTCTGGCCCTTCACGACAAGCGCCCCTTCGTGCAGACACCCGACGAGATCGCGGGTCTCGCCGCCGAGGTGCGCGATCCGAATTTTCGGATCGCGGTCGCCGAGGACGGCATCCACGTCTACAACCGCGACATCCACAAGGTCGGCACCGACGCGATGGCCTTCTTCCCGGACCTGAACGTGGAAAGCGACGGCGCCCACGCCTTCTATCTCGGGGCGGAGCTCGCCAAGGCCGAGACGGCGTACCGGCTCGGCAAGCGCTACGTGCAGGACGAGCCCCTGCGCTGGGGCGCGGCGGCCGACGAGGAGGCCGAGGACACGACCGCCTTCAAGAAGGCCGGCCACACCCGGCATTCCGGCCCCGATGCGCCGGCTCCCGGCACCCGCGATGCCGCGCGGGTCCCGGCCGAGGCCGGCGCGGAACCGCCCGAGACGGTCGGGCCGGACAGCGCGCGGGCCGAGGGCGTCGCGGCGACGCCCTCCGAGCGCGCGTCGCGGCTTGTCTGCGGCAAGCTCGTGCCGGCGGACGAGGCTTGAGTCATGCCGCTGATCCTCGAGACCATCGTGACGACGCTCTCGCCCGCGGGCGAGCTGCATCTCGTGCCCTTCGGCCTGATCGAGGACGGCGAGGACCTGATCCTCGCCCCCTTCCGGCCCTCGCCGACGATCCTCAACCTCGAAGCGAACCCGGTCTTCGCCGCCTCCTGCCCGAGGGATGTTCGGGTGATCGCGGGCTGCGTCACTGGGCGCCGCGATTGGCCGGTCGTCCCGTGCGACAGGATCCGCGGCCAACGGTTGCGGGACAGCTTCGCCCATGCCGAGTTCGAGGTGGTCTCGGTCGAGGACGACGCCACGCGCCCGCGCTTCCGCGGCCGTCGGGTGCATCAGGCGAGCCACGCCCCCTTCCTCGGCTACAACCGGGCGCAGGGCGCGGTCCTGGAGGCCGCGATCCTGTCGACGCGCCTCCACATGCTGGAGCCCGAGAAGATCCTCTCGGAGATGCGCTACCTCGCGATCGCCATATCCAAGACGGCCGGGCCGCGCGAGCGCGAGGCCTGGGACTGGATCGAGGACAAGGTCTCGGCCGCTCTGGGCACGGACCGAATCCTCGCAAACCCCGACGCCGCGCGACTGACAAGCGGCGCCTGAAGGAGACCGGAACCCCATGAAGATGCTGGCCCTTGCGACCGCGGCGGCGCTCGCCGTCGTGTCGTTCTCTGCCGAGGCCCACGGACCGACCCGCCGGAAGATCCAGGAATCCGTCGAGATCAACGCGCCCGCCGACAAGGTCTGGTCGGTCATCGGCAACTTCCAGGACATGAGCTGGCTGCCGCCGGTCGAGAAGACCGAGGGCAAGGGCGGCAACGATCCCAAGGCCACCCGCACCCTGACGCTGAAGGGCGGCGCCACGGTCGAGGAGGAACTGTCGAAGTACTCCGCCGAGAAGAAGAGCTACTCGTACCGGATCGACAAGGTCGACGTGAAGACCCTGCCGGTGAACGACTATTCCTCGACGATCGAGGTCGAGGACGAGGGCGGCAAGTCGAAGGTCACCTGGAAGGGCGCCTTCTACCGCGGCTACATGAACAACGATCCGCCGCCCGAGCTGAACGACGAGAACTCCGAGAAGGCCGTGCGCGGCCTCTACCGGACCGGCCTCGATGCCTTGAAAGCCAAGGTCGAGAAGGGCTCGTAGGCCCGCGTGCGAACGCTCAGTCAGGCGGGAGGCCGGCTGCGCGCCGGCCTCTCGGCCCTCGCCCTCCTCGCCGCGCTCCCTGCTTTCGCCGCCGAGGCGGTGGTGACGGTGCAGGGCGACAACGCCGTCGAGATCCTGGATCTCGCCGCGGGCACGGTCGCGGCGCGCATTCCGGTGCCGGGCTCGCCCGCGGGCGTCGCCCTCTCGCCGGACCGCCGGACCGCCTACGTCACGCGGCCCGACGGGCCGGGCCTCGCCATCCTCGACATCGACGCCCGCAAGGTCACCGGCACGCTGCCCCTGCCGGGCGGCCCCCTCGGCATCGCCTGCAATCCGGCCTCGGGGACCGTCTACGTCGCGGACTGGTACGGCAAGCGCCTGTTCGTGCTCACGCCGAAGGACGGCACGCTCGTCCCGGACGGTGAGATCGCGGTCGGCGCCTCGCCGTCGGGCATCGCTGTGAGCCTGGACGGCGCCACCCTGCTCGTGGCGAACCGCGAGGCCGACACGGTCTCGGTGATCGATGCGGCGAGCCGGCGCGAGACGAAGGTCATTCCGGTCGGCAAGCACCCGTTCGGCATCACCCTCGATGCGGAGGGCAAGCGCGCCTACACGGCCAACGTCCTCTCGGACGACGTCTCGGTGATCGACGTCGCGGCGGGCCGCGAGATCGGCCGGGTGAAAACCGGGGAGCGCCCCTACGTCGTGGCTCTGGCCCGCGGCCGCGGCTTCGTCACCGACCAGTACACGGCGAGCGTGACGGTGTTCGACCTCGCGACCCTGAAGCCCGAGCGGGCGATCGACGTCGGCGACCACCCGGAAGGTGTCGCGGCGAGCCGCGACGGCAGCCGGGTCTACGTGGCGAACTGGGGCGACAACACGGTGAGCGTGATCGACGCGGACACGCTCGGCGTCACGAACGACATCCCGGTGGGCGACGGGCCGCGGGCCTTCGGGGACTTCTTGCGGTAGGGGCCGGCCCCGGCGAGTTGGCGCCGCATCACTCCGGGCATGCCTCGACGTCGGTCTGTCGAGCGCGGATTCCCTCCGCTGCTATGGGAAGGGACAGGGTGATGGGAACGGGTCCATCCGGAGAGGTCGCATCCCTCACCCCAACCCTCTCCCGAACGGGAGAGGGCGCGCCGCGCTTCCCCTGCCGATTTCAAGACGCGGTCGCGCCTTGTTCAGACCGTCACACCGGCGCGCTGGAAGTCCCCGATCTTCTCCGGCGAGAAGCCCTGCCGCCAATCGGCTTCCCGCCCCGGCTCCGGCAGGATGCGGCCGAACTCGATCATCTGCTCGGCGGCGATGTCCTGGATGTAGACCCAGACGTCCTCGGGCCCGACCCCTGCCGCCATCCTGACGCGCGCGCAGATCGCGTCCATCAGGCCGCGCTTCTGCTCGGTCGCGCGCCCCGCCCTGATGAGCCCGTGGACGAAGACGTGCGGGACGTCGTTCGGTCGGCCACCGATGAAGTGCGTTCCCGGGCTCGCGGCCTCGAAGAAGACCTGCGCGAAGTAGCCCGGCGCACCGGTGTTGGTGCTGTGGGCTTCGGTGATCGCCGTCGCGATCTGCTGCCGCTGCGCCCCGGACAGGGCCACGTTGACCGTCCTGACGGTGTAGGTCGGCATGGCTGCGCTCCCCTCCTCGACGGATCTTCCTGCTCGCTGGTGCGGGCACGGTCTCGTCGCTTCGAACAGCCGCGATCGTCCAGGGACGAGCGTTGCGGCATCCGAAGCTCGCGCCGACCGTGGACCTGGACTGCGACGGCGCGCGAGTGGAGCATGCCAACGTCACACGCCGCAATGGGCCGGAGGCGGATGGCGCCGGGACATCCAATCGACCTGCCGGCCCTACGCCGCCTCCGGCGGCCCGCCGGGCGCATCCTCCGCGGGCGAGTTCAGGATGTCCTCCAGCTCGTCCACCAGCATGTCGATCTGATCCTGCGTGGCGAGGACCTTCAGGGTCTCGCCGGTGGCGGTGGCGATGGCGAGCTCGATGCCCTCGCCGGAGCGGGTCGCGAGGATGCGGGCAAGTCTCTGCGTCGGGCGCATGCGGGTCTCCGGGATCGGGTGAGGAGAACGCTCGGGGCTAGGGGAGGTCCGTGGCGCCGAGGAGGGCGACCGCGACGGCGGGGCCGCAGGTCGAGGCCCAGCCCGGGCTCCCGGCGATGCGTTCGCCCACGAGTTCGGTGAAGGGAAGGCAGGGGCGCCCGAGGCGGGAGGCCAGCCGCTCGGCCAGGAACGCGCCCGCGCCGCAGGCGACGAGGGGCGCCTCGGCCGGGAGGTCGGGCCTGGACAGCACGGTCGCGGCCGCGTCGTGCAGGAGGCGCAGTTGCGCCTCCGCGAAATGCGCGGCGAGCGCCCGCCACTCGGCCGCGCTCCCCTCCCCCCGGTCGCGGCCGACGATGCGGGCGAGCCGGGTCTCGCTCTCTGGCGTCGACTTGCCCATGAGGTCGGCGCTGTGCTGCTGGTCGGCGCCCTCGGGCAGGTCGCCGGTGAGGCGGTAGATGTCGGCCGTGTTGGCGAAGGTCTCGGCCATCAGGCGGGTGCGGTGCCCGCGCCAGGGCGCGTCGGGGCCGAGCGCCACAAGGTGGCTGCGCACGACGCCGGTATAGACGAGTTCCCCGGTCTCCAGGCGCTCGGCGTCGCTGTAGCCCGAGGCGGCCGGGCGGCCCGCGATCACCGGGATCAAGTCCGCGGTGGTTGAGCCGATGTCGACGAGGAGACCGTGCCCGAGATGGCGCCCGACGAGGGCGGCGGTGGCGTGCCAGTTGGCCGAGGCGATGTCGGCGGCGCGCCCGGCCGCTTCCTCCGGCGCGACGAAGCCGGCGCGCCCGGCGTAGATCGCGACCGCGCCGGCAAGCTTCGCCCGCGCCCAGCCCGAGAGCTGCGCGACGCCGTCCGCGCGGTCCCGGAAGCAGTCGGTCAGCTCGCCCGTCATGGTGACCGCGTGGCGGGCGGGCCCGCGGGTCCAGTCGGGCAGCTCGGCGAGGCTCTTGTCGAGGGCCGCGAGGCCCCGCCAGAGCGGGCAGGCCGCCTGCACCACCGCCCGCACCCGGCCGCCCGAGACGAGGGCCGCCTTGACATGGACCCCTCCGAGATCCCAGCCGATCGTGGGCTCGGTTTCTGGCGCGGCGTCTCGGGTCAAGGGTCGGGTTCCCGGCAAGCGAGGAGGTGAGGGATGGGGACGCCCTTCGCGGTCATCCCGGTGATCGACCTGCGCCACGGCCGCGTGGTGCGGGCGCGGCGGGGCGAGCGGCATTCCTATGCCCCGATCGAGACGTCCTTGGCAAAGGGGTCCGAGCCCGGCCCGGTCGCGGCGGCGCTCGCCGGGGCGGTGGCGGCACGGACGCTCTACCTCGCCGATCTCGACGCGATCATGGAGGGGGCGCCGCCGGATCTCGCCGCCCTCGAGGCGGTGGCCCGCGCCTGTCCGGGTGTCACCCTCTGGCTCGACGCGGGATTTGCGGAGCCATCCGCCGTCGAGGCGGTGCTCGCGGGCGGTCTCGCCCGGCCCGTCCTCGGCAGCGAGAGCCAGCGGGATACGGCGCTCCTGCGGGCGCTCGGCTCCCGCGCGATCCTCTCCCTCGACAGCCGAGGGGCGGAGCGCCTCGACCCGGCGGACCTGAACGCGCGGCCGGAGATCTGGCCGGACGACGTGATCGTGATGAGCCTCGCCCGGGTCGGCGCCGGGCTCGGTCCGGATCTCGACGGGCTCGCGGCGGCGCGGGCACTGGCGCCGCGGGCGCGGCTCTACGCGGCGGGCGGGGTGCGGGAGGCGGCGGACCTCGCCGCCCTGCGCGCGGCCGGCGCGGCCGGCGCCCTGGTGGCGTCCGCGATCCACGACGGGCGGATCACGGCGGATCTCGCCGAACCGTGACGGTGCATGAAAAAAGGTGGGACGGCCTGCGCCGTCCCACCTTGGAGAGCCCTATCGGCCGAGGAAGATCGAAGCCAGTCGCTGGAGCAGGCCCCGCGGTGCGGGCGGAGGCTCGCTCTGCCCAGGACTGCCCCCGATCTACGCGTTGGCGGCGAAGGGGTGCGAGGCCGAGTTGCGCTGCTCGGTGACGGTCGAGGCCTTCGGCTCGCCGTTCACGGCACGCTGGATCGACAGCTTCGTGGCCTCGTAGTTGTACTTCTGGATCTTGGCGTCGTCGGCCGCTTCCCAGTGGATGAACACGCCGACCAGGATGTAGAGGTCGTCGGCCTCGTCGGCCGGGATGATGCCCTCGGCGACGCAATCCTGCACGGCCTTGGCGACGCCGTGCTGGGCGGGGCCGAACATCTGGACGGCCTGGCGGGCGTCGTTGATGGTGACCTTGTTGAACATCAGCGTGTTCGGCTTGCACGGCAGGTTCGGCGCGATGACCGCGAGCAGGCTGGTGAAGCCATGCTTGTTGTTCACGAGGCCGTTGCAGAAGGCCGTCTCGGCCGGCGAGCCGCGCGGCCCGATGATGAGATCGATGTGGGCGACCTCGTTGCCGTCACCGACGAGAGCCTCGCCGACCTGCACCTTGTTGATCTTTGCCATTCGGGGTCTCTCCCTGCAAATCGAAAAGTACGGCCGCCCCAGGAGCAGGCACGGCCAGGGGCCATCCTTGTTTGCGGACGTTCGGCAAGGAGCCGAACCGGTTAGCCCGGATAGCGGCGCGGACCCTACAGCGGGGCCCTGCCCGGAACAACCCTGCTCAAGGCGCTGAAAACGGCAAATTATCGCGCCGGATGCCGGGGCCGGGCTGGATCTTTTCAGAGACCCGTGCGTGACGGCGCCGGCGTGCCGTCGAGCGGAGCGCCGGCGGCCGCCAGCCCGTCGGCGAACAGGGTGGCCACCGTGAAATCGGCGCTGGTTCCGGGATTGAGCCCGGCCTCCTTCATGAGTCTGTCCTGCGCCATCAGCGCCGCGACGGGCCGCGTGCGCAGATCGAGTCCCCGCAACGCGCGCGCGGCTTCGACGCGCGCGGCCTCGGCCCGCTCGGGTCCGTGCTTGCGGGCGATGTGGCTGTCGGGAACCTGCGTCAGGTAGGCGAGGTGAACGGCCGTGGTGGTCCAGGGCGGTGCGAGGCCGAGGGCGCGCGCCGCTGCGAGGGCCGGCAGGCCGACCTCGCGGATGTCCGCGAAGTTCGTCACGTAGGCCCGGGCGATGGCGTCGCGCCCGGCCGCCTCCGCCATCGCGGCGGCGAGCGGCGGGGCCGGGCCTTCGGCCGCGACGTCGTGGTGGGCCGCCCGGCCGAGGCCGCCGGGATTGGCGAGGCGGATCGCCGCGAACACGCCCTCGGCATCCGCAGCGTCGAGGCCGCCGAGGACCACGCCGAGCCCGACGCCGCGCTCGGCCGCGGCGGCGAGCGGCGCGCAAAGCAGCAGGATGCCGAGATTGGTGTTCTGGCCGACGGCCTGCACCGTCGCCGCCATCGCATCCGCGACCCGGGCGCCGACGCCCGCGCCCGGACGCGCGAGGTGCGGGGCGGACACCTCGGCGCTCGTGACGAAATCCGCCACCTGCATGCGATGGCCCGCCGCGAAGGCGTGGACGTTGCCGGGCTTGATCGCGTCGAGCTCGGCGAGGCAGGCCGCCCGGTAGAGCGTCGCGATCACGCCCGGCGGGAGGCCAGCCACGGTCAGGCCTGCGCCGCCAGCAGGGGCGGGGCGAGCGTCTGGACGAGGCGTGGCGGCCTGGCCGTCCGGACGGCGTTGAGGAAGCCGCGCGCGATCGCGCCCGCGATATCGACCTCCGTCACCTTCTGCAGGCCCGACCAGGCCGGCATGCTGTTGACCTCGAGGACGAGGTAGCCGCCCTGCCCGTCCTCGACGAGATCGACCCCGGTGTAATCGACTCCGACGGCGCCCGCGGCGGCCTCCGCGAGCTCGGCCGCGGCCGCCGGCATCGCCCAGGGCAGCGGCCGGCCGCCCCGGTGGACGTTGGTGATCCAGCCGTCGCCCTCCCGGATCATCGCCGCGATGGCGCGGCCCTCGCAGACGAAGACCCGATAGTCGCGCCAGAGCCCGTCGGCGCGCGGGATGTAGCGCTGGAGGTAGTAGACGCGGGCCACGGCCTCCTCGGGCGGCAGGTCCTCGGGCCGCTCGACGAGCAGCAGGCCCTCGCCCTGCGAGCCGAACAGGGGCTTGAGGACGATCGGGCGCCCGGGCCGCGCCTCGCGCACGACGATCTCGGCCGCCGCCTCGCGTTTGGAAACCACGAAGGTGTCGGGCGTCGGCAGGCCGGCGCGGGCGACGAGGAGCGAGGTCGCCGCCTTGTCGACCGAGCGCTCGATCGCGCCCGGGCTGTTCCACACGCTCACCCCCGCGCCAACCAGCGCGTGCAGCACGCCGAGCCGCATCGTGGTGGCCTCGAAGGTGCCGCCCGCGATCGTCCGAAGGAGGACACCGTCCGGCAGGCCGTCCGCGAAGCCGGGCACCCGCAACGGTTCGCCCCCGCCCGTGACGACCGCCACGTCGGCGAGCGAGAACAGCACGGGCTCGTGCCCGAGCGCGGCGAGCGCCGCGCGCAAGCGCCCCTTGTGCCAGGTGCCGTTATCGGCCGCGAGCCCGATGCGCATGGACGGGGTGATTCCTGTGGCCCGGTGACGGGACGCGGATGATGCCGAGGAGACCGCAGGTCCCCTCTCCGGTTCGGGAGAGGGACGGGGTGAGGGATGGAGGACGCTCCGGGGAGGTCGCACCCCTCGCCCGGTCCGCTTTCCGCGGACCCGGCTTCTCCCGCGCGGGAGAGGTGAGCGCGGTGCGGATCCCGCTCCTTACGCGAACGACGCCTCGACGAGTTCCGGCATGAGCCGGCCGCCGCGAAAGCTCTTGCCGGACGTGACCGAGGTGACGATGACCTCGGCCGGGCTGAACAGGGCGCCGTCGATCTTGTAGAAGTCGCCGTTCACCCGGGCGAAGATGTCCGCGAAGGGGGCGCCGTGGTCGCTCGAATTCGTGGAGGGGAGCTGCTCGGCGAGCTGCCTGGCATCGGCCTCGTCGGCCTCCACGAAGAGCTGCACGCGGCCGCCGTAGATGATGGCGTCGTTGGTGCGGCCCATGGCCTGGATGAAGTCCGGATGCTGCGGCGAGAGGGGCGCCGAGCCGATGCCGTCCACGATTCTGTGCAGGTCGAAGCCGACCGTGTGGGCCTTGTGCAGCGCCACCTCCAGCACGCGCGCGACGACCTGGGTGGAGCCTGCGAGCGACTGCGTCGGCGCGTAGATGAAGGTCACGTCCTCGGGCCGCAGCCCCGAGGCCTCCGCCACCTTGGCGACGACGGAAGCGGGCGGGCCGCTCGCGGCCTCGAGCACGAGCGCGGTCTTCGACGCCGAATCGCGGTACCCGAGTTCCTTGTAGAGATCCTCCACTGCGGCGACCGCCCGGCCAGGCCCCGAGCCGAGGGCGAAGAAGCCGGAATCCCCCGACTCGTCCGCGAGGCTCCAGCCCGCGTACTGGCTGCCGAGGCAGGCGATGACGGGATCGTTGGCGTGGACCACCACCGAGTAGGGCCAGGACGAGACGGGGCCGGAGGGGCTGATCGTCACGGTGCCGAGGCCGCCGAGGCAGATCTCGGCGATGCGCCGCCCGGCCTCGATCGAGCCCCGCACGCCCGCGCCGGCATCCACCATCCGGGCGCCGCCGGCCTCCTGCGTCACCGAGAGCCGCAAGACCTCCGCGTCAGCGATGAGGCGCTCGACCAGCGGCGCCGTCAGCGTGTTGACGCTCGGATACTTCACACTCGTGCTCATCCATTCCCTCCTGATCGAGGAGGGCGTGCAGACGTGCCGCCCTCTCCCGCAATGTTTGCCGCGCCGCCGCTTCGTCCCGGCCCGTGGCGAGCAGGGTGCAGAGCGGCGCGTCCCGGGCCACGTCCGTGCCGGGCCGGGGCCGGTCCCGCGCGTGGTCCGGCCACGCGATCCGCGGCACCGGGCGGTAGGCCTGCGCCCCGTAACAGATCTCCGCAGCCGCCGCATCCACCGGTGGTGCTCCGAGCAACGGCAGCCGGCCCTCGCTCGCCGACACATGCGCCAGGAGCAGGCTGCTCCCGCGCCGGTCGAGGATGTCGAGGGTCGCGCCGGGTCGCGGATTGATCTCTGTGAGCCACCAGCGCTCGCCGTCCGAGAGGATGTCGGCGCTGGCAAGGCCCCGCAGGCCGGTCTCGGCGGAGAGGCGCGCCACCGCCTCCGCGATATCGCCGATGAGGGCGGCCGGCAGGGGCGGCGCCTTCCCGGATCCGCCGACGACGGCCCCCCCGTAGCGGAAGGGCCTCAGGGGCGAGGGCGCGGCCCACTGCTCGGTCAGCGCCACCACCGCGATGTCGCGCCCGTCCGCCAGCACGGCGAGGCCGAAGGCCCGGCCCGGCACGCGGGCCTGGAAGTAGCCGCCCGCCGGGGCGCTGCCCCGCGACGCCGCGCGGATGTGGCTGCCGCCCGATCCGCCCGCCCGCTTGAGGAGCCATCCGGCCGGGTCGTCGAGAGGCTCCCGCCTGACGGTCGGGTGCGGGATCGACAGCCGCGCGCACAGGGCGGCGAAGCCGAGCGGGTCCTTGAGCGCCGCCACCGTCTCCGGCGGCGCTCCGATCAGGCGGTGGCGCCGGCCGATCTCGGCCATGAGATCGGGCGCGCCCTCGAGTCCCGAGCCGAGCACGACCCCGAGGCAGCGCGGCCCGGCGCGGCTCGCCAGGGCGTCGAGGGCATCGAGCAGCGCCCCGCCGCCGAGCCGCCCGGTGCCGAAGCGGCCGGGCAGCGGCCGGTAATCCTCCGCGAGGTCGAGCGTGTCGGCGTCGCCGAACAGGTCCGCGACGAAGGGGCGGAGGCCGGCCCGCCGGGCGCTCTCGGCGAGGGCCCGGCCCGACTGGGCCGCGACGAGGATCGCCTCCCCGGCCACGGGCGCGGCTTTCGGCTTCGCGTCAGCCCGCGATCTCGACGGCGAGCGCGTAGGCGTCGCGGAAATCGAGGCAGAGGGGCTGGTCGGAATCGAGCATCCTGCGGAAGAGCCGGCACTGGGTCTGGTACTTCACGTTGCCGACGGCCAGCGCCCCGATGCCCAATCCCTTGCCGGTGGGCAGCGCGACGTCGATCGCGTTGACGTCGATGCCCGCGATGCCGGCCGGCGGCACGGCGTTGACGTCCGAGGCGACCATCAGCTTCGGAGCGGATTCAAGATCCTCCGCCGACAGGATCGGGATGCCGGCGGGGCCGGCCGAGAGGATGACCTCGGCGTCCTGGATCGCGGCGCGGCGGGCTTCCGGGGACGAGCCGTCCACGGCTCCGACCTCGATGCCGAAGCGCCACTTCATCGTGAAGGCGATCTTCGAGACGCGCTCCTCGCCGTCATGGCCGACGAGCACCGCCCTGGCGCCTTCGAGGGCTCCGATCACCGCCGCCACGTAGGCGACGACGCCCGCGCCCCCGAAGATGACGATGCGTTTGCCCTTGAGATCGGTGTTGAATTTGGAGCGGAGCGCCCTGGCCACCTCCGCTACCATGGCGGCGCCCGTGGTGAAGGAGCCGGCCGGGTCCGCGAAGACGTGGTTGGCGAAGGGCGGCACGAAGGCCTTCTTGGCCCGGTCGACCATGTCGAGGGCATCCTCGGCGTTCTTGCCGCCGATGAAGATGCCGGTGCGGGTGCCGTCCTGCGGCGCGCGGGAGAAGATCGAATCCTGCGTGAGCGAAACCACGTCCGCGAGGTCGACGCCCGTGTACGTGACGATCGTCTCGAAGCCGGCATCGACCGCCATGTTCACGTCGAACGGGCTCATGTGCTTGAGGGGCGTGAGCATGTGCAGGATCGAGCGCGCCATCGTCGGTCTCCTTCCCCGTGTCGGTCGCCCGCAGGTTGCGCGTGGCGGGTCTCGATAGTCCAGAGCCGGACGAAACCTGCTCGGTCAAGCGCGGGAATACGAGGGCGGGCCGCGCTCGGCAACGGGGTGCGGCCGGCACGGGCCGTCTGAACCGCACCCTGTCGCGAGCGGACCAACTCGCCCGGCACGGGACGGGGAGCGCATCGCGGCGTCTTGAGCGCGGCGAACGGCCCCGAAAACCCGCAATCGTTGCCCGAGCGCGGATCAGGCGGCCTTGACGGATGCCCCTTCGTTGCGCCCGCGGGCGACCAGGATCTGCAGCGGCCCCGGTCCTTCGAGCTCGGCCGCGAGAGCGCGGGCCTGCGCCTCCGAGGGCAGGAGCGCGAAGCCGGTCGGTCCCCAGGAGCTCTGGCCGTAGCCCGCGATGCCGCGCGCCGCGATGCCCGCGAGCGCCTCGGCGACAGCCGGGCTCGCGTAGCGCCCGCCCTGATGGGGCGCGAAATGGTCGCCGATCAGGCGCTGGATCGTCGTGATGCCCGCCCCGAAGCTCCCGGCATCGGCGACGACGGCCGCCGGCATCACCTGCATCAGCACGATGCGGCAGATCTCGGCGGCCTGGTCCTCGGGGAAGCGCGGCAGATCGCGAAACGCCTCGACCTCGCGGGTGCCGTGCACGCCGGTCATGCTGCGGTCGAGGAGCAGCACCACGCGCCACGCTTCCGGATAGGGCAGCCGCGCGATCACGGGCGGCGGGCTTCCGCTCGCGTCGCGGCCGCCGTCCACGATCAGCCCGCCCTCCGTGAAGGCGGCGAGCCCCACGCCCGAGCGGTTGCCGCGGTCGAGGGCGTCGGCGAAATCCTCGGGCGCGAACGGGCGATCGTTGAGGCGCGCCAGCGCGGCCGCCACGGCGAGCGCGAGCTGCGTACCCGACCCGAAGCCCGCATGCGGGGGGATCGACGCCTCGACCCGGATCGCGGCCACCTCCGGGACGCCGAGATGCCGGGCGGCGGCCCGCACGTAGCCCCGGACGCGCTCGGTCTCCGGCCCCGTGACGACGAGGTCGTCGCGAGGGGTGGCGGTGAGCGCGACGGCGGGCGCGTCGACGGCGAGCCCGATGCTGCCGAAACGGCGCCCGAGGCCCCCATGCAGGTCGAGGAAGCCGAAATGCAGCCGCGCCGGAGCGCGCACCCGAACGACCCGCGCTGCCCGATCGGGCGCCGCCGCGCCCCCCGCCCTCTCGCTCAGGTCCGGGACCTCCGCCACGATGATCCCTCTCGTCCGGCCCGATCCGGCCGGGCTTGCTCAGCCGGGCTTCTCCCACGAGGCGCCCGTGCGGAGCAACCTCCGATCGTCCGACGTTGATCCTGAGAAAACCGGAAATCTGTCACCGGCTCTTGCTTGACGCCATGCGCCGATGCAAACGTGCGCCCCCCGGACACCGGTCGGCCGAGCTTCCCGAGAAGCCGCCGGATCCTGCACGGGCAAGCGCGGCCAGGCGGTGCCGATCAACGAACGATCAGGGTGAGGGTGAATGGCAGCCTGGGTGAAGGGAGGCGCGACGGATGCGGACACCGCCATCGCGGCCGCCGCGGTGCTGCTGGCCGGCGCGCGCTCCCCGGTCGTGGCCGGGCTCTGCGCGGAACTCGCCGCCGTGCGGGCCGCCTACCAGCTCGCCGCTGCCCTCGGCGCCTCCCTCGACACGGCCGGCGCGGCCGGCACCTACGCGGAGCTCGGCGCGCTGAGCCGCGTCGGCGCCATGACGACGACACCGGCCGAGGCGGTCGGGCGCGCCGACGCGGTGCTGGTCCTCGGCAGCGCACCCTGGAACGCCCCCGTTCTCCAGGGCCTCGCCGCGGGCGCACCGACGCGCGGCCGCACGGCGGGCGCCGAGCGCGTTCTCCTGTCCCTCGGCGGCCCGAGCGACGGCGCCACGCGCCACGTCTCCTACCCGGTCGGGAACGGCGGGCTGGCGGTCGCGATCGCGCATCTGCGCGCCTTCATCAAGGGACATCTCGCCGGCGAGTCGCCCTACGCGGACCTCGCGAGCCGCCTGCAGGCGGCGCAGTACGGCGTCGCCCTCTACGATCCGGCCGAGATCGGCGAGGTCGGCGTCGAGATGCTGCAGGGCCTCGTCAAGGACCTGAGCGAGACGACCCGCTTCTTCGCGCTCGCCCTCGGCGGCCCGTTCCAGGATCGGGCCGTGGTGCAGCTCTCGAGCTGGACCACCGGTCAGGCCCCCCGCCTCGGCTTCGGCCGGAGCCTGCCGGAGCACGATCCCTGGCGGTTCGACAGCGCCCGGCAGATCGCCGCGGGAGAGGCGGATGCCGCGCTCTGGCTCGCCTCCCTGCCCGCCCCCCGCCCCGGCTGGCTCGCCTCCCTGCCGGCGGTCGCCGTCGTCGGCGAGGGCAGCCCCGACGCGGTGTCGGATGCCGCCGAGATCGTCATCGCGGTCGGCGTGCCGGGCGAGAGCGCGGGCGGCGCCCTCTGGAACGAGGGGCGCGGCACGATCACCTATCGTGCGCCAACGGGAGCGCCCGCCGAGTTGACCGCTGCCGACGTGCTCGGCCGCATCCGCGACCGGCTCACCGAACAGAAGGGCGCCTGATGCTGATCCGGATCACTGGGGGACGGGTCGTCGATCCGACCGCGGGCCGCGACGCCGTGGGCGATGTCTGGATCGAGGACGGCCGGGTGGTCGGCGCATCCGAGCGCGCGCCCGACCGCACGATCGACGCCTCCGGCTGCGTCGTGATGGCGGGCGGCGTCGAGGTGCATTCGCACATCGCGGGCGGCAACGTCGTGCTGTCGCGCCTCCTCCTGCCCGACCTTTACGTCAGCGAGGCCGCGCCCCAGGGGCACCCCTTCGCGCATGCGGGCGGCTCGGCCGCCTGGATCGGCGCGAACTACGCACGCATGGGCTACACCACGGCCGTCGAGCCGGCGATGCCGCCGGTCAACGCGCTCGCCACCCAGCTCGAACTCGCCGACATCCCGCTGCTCGACCGGGGCGCGCTCTGCGTGATGGGCAACGACGATCATCTGCTGCAGCTCCTGCGCGACCGCGAGGGCAAGGCCGCCGTGCGCGACCTCGTCGCGCTCAACGTCGCGACCTCGCGGGCGCTCGGCGTGAAGTGCATCAACGCGGGCGGCGCCTCGGCCTTCAAGGACGGCGCGCTGAGACTGAGCCTCGATGACGAGATCCCGACCTACGGGCTCTCGACCCGCAGGATCATGAGCTCGCTCCTCGACGCGGTCGAGGAGATCGGCGTGCCGCATCCGCTGCACGTCCACTGCAACAATCTGGGTCTCCCCGGCGCCGACGATTCCTTCGTGGCGACGCTCGAAGCGGCGGAGGGGCGGCGCATCCACTTCGCCCACGCCCAGTTCTACGCCTACGGCGCTGTCGACCCCGAGAGCCCGATGACGGGCGGCTTCCGCTCGGCGGCGCAGCGACTCACGCAGGCGATGGAGGCGCACCCGAACGCGACCTTCGACGTGGGCCAAGTGGTGTTCGGCCAGACCGTGACGATCTCGCTCGACATCCTGCGCCAGTTCGCGGGCCGCAAGGGTGCCAATCCGAAGAAGTGGATCCTCAACGCCGGCGATGCCGAGGGCGGCGGCATCGTGCCCTTCCTCTACCGGCCGCGGGGTCCGACGAGCTCGCTGCAATGGGCGATCGGCCTGGAGCTGATGCTGCTCTCGGGCGATCCCGAGCGCACCATCCTGACGACCGACCACCCGAACGGCGGCCCCTTCACCGAATATCCGCGCATCATCCATCTGCTGATGGACAAGGAGGAGCGCGATCGCGAGATCGCGACGCTCCCGAAGGTGGTCGGCGAGCGCTCCTCGCTGCCCGGAATCGAGCGCGAGTACACGCTCTCCGAGATTGCGCAGCTCACCCGCTCCGGACCGGCCAAGCTCTTGGGCCTCGACGACCGCGGGCACCTGCGCGAGGGCGCGCGTGCCGACTTGGCGATCTACCGCGACGACCGCGACCGCACGGCGATGTTCGCCGCCGCCCGCCTGGTGCTGAAGGACGGCGTCGTGATCGTCGAGGACGGCGAGGTGGTGGATTGGCGCGCCGGCCATACCCTCGAACTCACGGTCGAGTCCGACAAGGCGATGGAGCGGCGCACGGACACATACCTCCACGACCGCTTCGGCCAGGGACTCGACAGCTTCGCGGTGCCGGACGCAGCCTTCCCGGTCGCGGACGTGTTCGAGGACGTGGCATGCCGGTCGTGACATCGGAGCGAGTACGGCGCGTGGGGACCGATGGCTGAGATGGCGCAACTCACCCTCAACGGCATTCCGGTGGAGGACACCTTCGCGGAGGCTTTCGACGTCGCCGGAACCGCGATCGTCGTCACCAACGACACGGCCAAGTGGGCCATGATCGCCGCCACCGTGATGACGGGCTTCGCCACCTCGGTGATCGGCTGCGGCGCCGAGGCCGGGATCGACACCGAGCTCACCCCCGAGGAGACGCCGGACGGGCGCCCGGGCGTGCGCATCCTGCTGTTCGGCTTCGAGCCGAACGGGCTGAAGGAGCAGCTCCTCAAGCGCGTCGGCCAGTGCATCCTCACCTGCCCGGGCACGGCCTGCTACGCCGGCGTCGAGGGCCCTACGAAGATCAAGCTCGGCGGCGCGATCCGCTATTTCGGCGACGGCTTCGCGGTGGCCAAGCGCCTGACGGACGCCGACGGCAAGGTGCGCCGCTACTGGCGCATTCCGGTCATGGACGGCGAGTTCCTGTGCGAGGATTCGACCCGCGCCGTCGACGGCGCGGTCGGCGGCGGCAACCTGCTGTTCCTCGGCCGCAAGCACGCCGACACGCTCAAGGTCGCCGAGATCGCGGTCGAGGCGGCCAAGGCGGTGCCCGGCGCGATCCTGCCCTTCCCGGGCGGCATCGTGCGCTCGGGCTCGAAGGTCGGCGGGCGCACCAAGGGCATGATGGCCTCCACCAACGATGCCTATTGCCCGACGCTCAAGGGCCGAGCGGGCTCGGCGCTGCCGGCCGAGTGCGGCGTGGTGCTGGAGATCGTGATCGACGCGCTGACCTCGCGAGGGGTGGCCGAGTCGATGCGGGCCGCGCTCCACGCGGCGACCGAGATCGGGGGGCGCCACGGCCTCGTCGGCGTCACCGCGGGCAATTACGGCGGCAATCTCGGGCGCCACCACTATCACCTCCGGGACCTCCTCACGAAACCGGGTGCCGCATGAGCGTCCTGACCTTGCGCGAGGCCCCCCCCGAGCGCCTCGACCTCCTCAACATCACGCCGCTCGCCCTTTCCAAGCTGTCGGAAGCCGAGGCCGCCAAGCTCGCGGTCGGCACGAGCCGCCGCGGCCTGACCCTCGGCGACTGCTTCTCGGTGAAGCTCGACGGCTCCGACGTGCTCGTGATCGAGGGCGGCTCCGAGCGCCTCGACCGGGTCGGCGCGGCGCTCTCGGAGGGCAGCATCCGGGTCGCGGGCGATGTCGGCCAGCGCCTCGGCGAGGGCATGGCGGGCGGCACGCTCACGGTCGAGGGCCATGCCGGCCCCTTCGCCGGCAGCGGTGCGACGGGCGGCATCATCACGGTCCGGGGCGACGCCGGCGACCATGCCGGGGGCGCCGTCTACGCAGCCAAGGCCGGGCTCGACGGCGCGACGCTCGTCATCGAGGGCCGCGCGGGCGACCATCTCGGCGACCGGATGCGGCGCGGCCTCATCGTGGCGGGTCGGGCGGGGGCCTTCGCGGGCGCGCGCATGGTCGCCGGGACGATCGCGGCGCTCGGCGTCGGCGACAATCCGGGGTTCGGCATGCGCCGGGGCACGCTGCTTCTCGGCAGCCACGGCGCGCTCACGCCGACATTCGTCGAGACCGGCACGCACGATCTGGTGTTCCTGCGCCTCCTCGCCCGCTCCCTGCGGACGCTGAGCGCGGCCCATGCCGACATCGCCGCCGGCGCGCTCCGCCGCTACTCGGGCGATCTGGCCACCGTCGGCAAGGGCGAGATCTGGGCTGCGGCCTGACGCGGGCCCTGGCCCGCGCCCGCGCCTGCATCATCTATGGCTTGCAGAACCTGAGCCGGCTTCGCGGGAAGCGCAGGACCTTCGGGTTCCCTTACCCGAAAGCGAGGCGCGGCCCATGATGATCCTGCTCTCGATCTGCCTGCTGGCGCAGCCCACCAATTGCCGCGAGGACCGGATCAACCTGTCCTACGAGGCCTCCAATCCCTTCATATGCCTGCGCAACTCGCAGAGCGCGCTCGCCACCTGGCAGGCGGCCCATCCCGAATGGCACGTGGAGCGCTGGCGCTGCGCGGCGCGGGGCAGCCTGCCGAAGGACCTGTGAGGCAGGATCTCCCCTCCCCTTGGCCTCGGCCGACGTCGGTGACACTCTCCCGGCCGCGCGCCCGCCTGCCGCGGGCGGCCGGATCCGGGTACAATGCGCTCGCTCAAGGTTCGATTCGCGCTGCTGCTCGGCAGCACCGCGCTCCTCGTCGCGCTGGCGGCGGCCGGAGTTCTGTGGTCGATCGCGGCGGCCGAGAGCACGATCGACCGGACGCTCGCGGCCCAGCGCCGCCTGGAACTCCTCGCCGAGCTGTCCGGCCGCCTGACCCAGTTCGGTCTCGCCGCCATCGATACGGTCGGCAATCCCGACGGGCAGCCGGAGGCGCTCTCCATCGCCCGCACGAACGTCGATCGTGCGCTGACCGCCGTGGACGAGGCGCTCGCGGCGACGATCCTGTCGACGGACGATCCCCTCGACCGCACCCAGTACGCCGCCCGCACGCGGCCGATGTCGCAGATCCGGGCCGCGCGCGTCATCCTCGACCGGCAGGTCTCGCAGATCGAGAGGCAGACGGAGCCCGAGAACCGACAGAACGCCATCAAGGGGGCGCTCAACGGCTTCGGGGCCATGACGGGCCAGCCCCTCTCCTTCCTGATCGAGGCGGAGCGGCGCACCATGGTGCTCGGCTCGGAGCAGGCTCGCGAATTGTCGCAGCGCCTGCGCCTCGCCTCGGGCCTCGCGGTGCTCCTCGCGCTCGGGATCGTGATCGTGCTCTACCGGAGCGTTACCCGCCCGACGCTGGCGCGCATCGAGGCCGTCCGCAAGGCGGCGGGCGCCGTCGGGCGTGGTGAGCTCGACACCCGTCTGTCGGTCGCCACCCGGGACGAACTCGGCCTCCTCGTGGCGAACTTCAACCGCATGGCCGCCCGCCTCTCCCGCCGCGAGGGGCGGCTCGCGGCCGACCGCGCGGCGCTCGAGGACACGGTCGAGGCCCGCACCGCGGACCTGCGCGCGGCGAACGAGCGGCTGGAGGCGGTCGACCGCTCGCGCCGCCGCTTCTTCGCCGATGTCAGCCATGAGCTGCGCACGCCGCTCACCGTGATCCTGGGCGAGTGCGACCTCGCCAGCCGCTCCACGGGGCGCAGCGTGGATTTTGGCCCCGTCTTCGCCACGATCCGCAAACGGGCGCAGCGCCTCAAGCTGCGGGTGGAGGACCTGCTGCGGGTGGCTCGCTCCGAATCCGGTCAGATCGAGCTGGAGCGCCGGGCGATCAGCGCCGTATCCGTGCTGGCGGAGGCCGTGGAGAATGCGGGTTCCGACGCCGCGCGCCGCCGCGTCGCCCTCACGCTCGACCCCGGCGACCGGGACGTCGAGATCCTCGCCGACCGGGAATGGCTCAGGCAGGTCGTCGAGAGCCTGATCGACAACGCCCTGCGCCATGCCGCCGGCGCCAGCCGGGTGAGCGTGGCGCTCCGCGCCGCCGGACCGCCCGAGACGGCCACGATCACCATCACCGATGACGGGCCCGGCTTCGGCGAGGGCGAGAGCGACCTGTTCGAGCGCTTCCGCCGCGGCGTCCGACCCGGAGAGACCGGCTTCGGCATCGGCTTGGCACTGGCGCGCTGGGTGATTGAACACCATGATGGGTCGATCCGCCTCGGGCGGGGGGAGGACGGACGGGGCGCGCGCGTGACGCTGACCTTGCCGGTCCTCGACCTCGCCTCCGGTTACAACGAAGGGCGGGATACTCGGGAGAGCGCCGCATGACGCGGGTACTGATCGTCGAGGATGACAGCGACATCCGCGCCATGCTGGCCCGGGGCCTCGAGGCGGAGGGGTTCTCGGTGGGCATGGCGGGCTGCGTCGGCGACGCGCTCACCGCCGCCCGCGACGAGGCGCCCGAGGCCGTCGTCCTCGACATCACCCTGCCGGACGGCTCGGGTCACGACGTCTGCCGGTCCCTCCGGGAGGGCGGGTATCCGGGCCCGATCCTGTTTCTGAGCGCCCGCGACGAGGTGCGCGACAGGGCCGAGGGGCTGGCGCTCGGCGCCGACGACTACATCGTGAAGCCCTTCGTGTTCGACGAGCTCGTCGCGCGTCTGCGCACCCATCTGCTGCGCCGCAAGGAATCGGACGAGCCGCGCACCATCGTCACGGCGGGCAAGCTCACGCTCGACCTCAACGTCCGGCAAGTGGGCTTCGGGGATGCGACAGCGCGCCTCACGCCGCGCGAGGCGGAGCTGCTCGCCATGCTGATGGACCAGGCCAACAAACCGGTCTCGCGCGGCGATATCTTCGACAAGCTCTGGGCAAGCCAGGGCGGCCTGTCGCTGAATGTGGTCGATGTTTACGTGGGTTACCTGCGGACCAAAATGTCCGATTTCGTGCGGCTCGGCGGCCCGATCCTGGTCACGGTGCGGGGCAAGGGCTTCATGCTCGACCTGCGTGGGCAGGATTTCCGGCATTAAGGCTGCGCCGATTCGGCAGGGCATTTCGGGAGGATCTGGCAATTTAGCGCTTGAAGAGTCCGGTGGAATTGCCGATATAGCTCCCGCGACAGAAATCACTGCGCCGTCAGCATCTTAGGATCCTCTTAAAGAGATTTCCGGGATGGTTCTGGCGATCCAAGAACGAGGAGAAACACCATGAAGTGGGCAGCCCCCGTCGTTTCCGAGATCTGCGTCGGCATGGAAGTCACGAGCTACGAGTCGGCCGAGATCGACACCTTCAACTAAGGTGTAAAGCCCGAACCGAGGATTGCAGGCGCCGTGAGTTCAACCATGCGTGTCGTGATTCTCGGTTCGGCAGCGGGCGGCGGGCTTCCTCAGTGGAATTGCCGCTGTCCCATCTGCGCCATGGCCCGGACGGAGCCGTCCCGCGTCAGGCCGCGGACCCAATCGAGCATCGCGGTCTCGCCCGACGGCGAGCGCTGGCTCCTGGTGAACGCCTCGCCGGATATCCGCCAGCAACTCTTCGACAATCCCGTCCTGCACCCGCGCGAGGGGCTTCGCCACTCGCCCATCCATGCGGTGGTGCTGACGAACGGCGATGTCGACCACGTGGCGGGTCTCCTGACCCTGCGCGAGGGCCAGCCCTACACGCTCTACGCGACGCGAGGGATCCTGGCTTCGGTCAACGACAACCGGGTCTTCGACGTGATGGCCGCCGACGTGGTCCGGCGCGAGGCGATTCGTCTGGATGAGCCCTTCGAGCCTGTGCCGGGGCTCGCCGTCACCCTGTTCGCGGTGCCCGGCAAGGTGCCGCTCTGGCTGGAAGACGACTCCATGCAGATCGGCGCCGAGACCGAGACCACGGTCGGCGCGATGATCGAGGCCGGCGGCAGGCGCCTCGCCTACATCCCGGGCTGCGCCAGTGTCACCGACGGGCTGCGGGAGCGGATCTCGGGGGTCGACGCCCTGCTGTTCGACGGTACCGTGCTGTTCGACGACGACATGATCCGGGCAGGCGTCGGCACCAAGACGGGCTGGCGGATGGGCCACGTTCCGATGCGGGGCGACGGCGGCTCGATCGCGGCACTCCGCGACGTGGCGATCGGCCGACGTGTCTTCGTGCACGTCAACAACACCAACCCGGTTCTGGTCGAGGGATCGAGCGAGCGGGCGGAGGTCGAGGCTGCCGGCTGGACCGTGGCGCATGACGGCCTGAGCCTGGCGCTGTGATGACGCGGCCGACGGCGCGCCCTTGCCGGAGGCGCGTCGCCGCCCGTTGAGGCCGGTGAGAGGACCGCCTCCGGGTGGCGGATCCGGGCCCGGCGCCATATATTTTGCGCGATACAATCGCGCGGCGGTTGCCCTGCCTTGCGAGGCCGCCCGTGACATAACGAACCAGAACACCGGAAACGCAGCCAACGGACGCTCGGACACGCCATGAACGCAGCCTTCCCGACCCCCCTCGCCGACGAGAACCAACGGCTCCTCAGCCCGGACGAGCTGGAGGCGGCCCTGCGCGACATCGGC